>JAYUSP010000533.1:0-9311 GCA_043755615.1 Betaproteobacteria bacterium | reverse complement strand
TGTGGGACGAGTTTTTTTCCAACAACGACTGGCCGATGGCGTCCAGCGTGGCGGTCGTGATGATCCTGCTGATCCTGGTGCCGCTGGCGATCTTCAACCGCTACCAGGCACAGGCGCAGGAGGCGCGACGATGAGCCCGGGCGCGCCGGGGCCCTGGGTCGGGCGCTGGTTCGGCCGCGGCTGGCTGGGTGCGGGTTACCTGTTCCTGTACCTGCCGATATTCGCGCTGATGCTGTATTCGTTCAACGATTCGGCGCTACCCAATGTCTGGCGCGGTTTCACCTTGAAGTGGTACACCGCGCTGGCCTCCGACCGCGAAATGATCGCGGGCTTCTGGCTCAGCCTGAAGATCGCTTTCATGACCGCCTGCGGCTCGGTCGTGCTCGGCACCTTCGCCGCGTTTGCGCTCGTCAAATACCGGCGCTTCAAAGGCCGCACACTGTTTGCCGGGATGGTCAACGCGCCGCTGGTGATGCCCGAGGTGGTGGTCGGCCTGTCGCTGCTGCTGATGCTGGTCAGCGTGCAGAGAGCGGTCGGTTTCCCCGAGCGCGGCATGACCACCATCTGGCTCGGCCATTTGCTGCTCGGCATGGCCTATGCGGCGGTGGTGGTGCAGGCGCGGCTGCAAGACCTGAACCCGCAACTCGAAGAAGCGGCGATGGACCTCGGCGCGCGCCCGCACCAGGTCTTCTGGCTGGTCACGCTGCCGATGATCGGCCAGTCGCTGGTCTCGGCCTGGCTGCTGACCTTCACGCTGTCGCTCGACGATGTTGTGCTGTCGGCCTTTTTGTCCGGCCCCGGCGCGACCACGATGCCGCTGGTGATCTTCTCGCGCGCCAAGCTCGGCCTCAATCCGAGCGTGAACGCGGTGGCCACGATCATCGTCGTCGTGGTGTCGATCGGCGTCATCGCCGCCAGTTATTTCATCGCCCGCGCCGAGCGCCGCCGCAGCCAAGAGCTGGCGCAGGCGGCGCGTGCCTGAGCGCCCAACCCCGCTTGACAACATCAACCCCACCAGGAGCCTTTGCCCATGAAGTCGCTGCACATCACCACCCTTGCGTTGGCGCTGCTGGCCGCTTTCCCGGCTGCCGCGCAATCCAACGCCGACATCCTGCGCGAGCTGCAAGCGCTGAGAGACAAGGTCACTGACCTCGAGAACAAACTCAAGGCGCAGGAAACAAAGGCGCCGGGATCGTCGCAATGGGGCATGACCCCCGACCAGGCGCGCGAGCTGAGTCGCGTCACGGTCAAGGCCGAAGCGATCGAAGACGCGCGTGATGCCGGCGGCCTGAAGCTGCTCAAGATCAGCGGCTACATGGATCCGACCTACATCTACAACCGCAACCAGGGCCGCGCCGGCTTCCAGTTCTTGAACACCGTCGCCAGCGACGGCTACAACTACGACAACTCCTACTTCGGCACAGCGGCCATCGACTTCCAGAAAGAAACCGACTCCGGCACCAAGTGGCGCCTGACCCTGGTGCCCAACCGTGGCACCGATTCGGTCATCGGCAACGGCGGCATCGTGCACGAAGCCTCGGTGTCGGTACCCTTGAGCGACCTGCAAACCCGCTTCATCGCCGGCCACATCCCCGACTGGTCGGGCTACGAGTACCTGCCTTCGCCGCAGAACAAGCTCATCACCCACAACCTGCTGTTCGACTTCACGCTGCCGACCAGCTACACCGGCGCCGGCCTGGAGATGACCCGAGGCAAATGGATCATGAAGGGCGTGCTGGCGAATATGAACTCGTCGAAAAACGGCGCTGGCGAAAAGGCGCCAGTGTTCGCCTACCGCGTCGACTATTCGCGTGGCGAGTTCCAGGGTTTTGGTTTTGCCGGCGTGCATGGCAAGGCCGCAAACTTCACCGAGAACGTTTTTGATACCGACGGCAATGTCGTCGGCCAGCCCAATTCGCGCGTCGACCTGTTCGAGGTCGACGGCTATTTCATCCGCGGCGACTGGACCGTGCAGGGCCAGGTCAGTGTCGGGCGCCACCGCAACGCCAGTGTCACGCCGCGGGTGATCGCCAGTGAAGAAGAGCGCGGACGCGAACGCCCCCAGCTCATCGGCAGTGACGGCTCGACGATCGAATTGCGCGACGCATCCTGGGTCGGCGCCTCAGGCTTGGTGGCCTACAAATTCAGCCCGCGTCTCGAAGGGGTGATGCGCCTGGATTGGCTGAAGAACAGCAAGAATGGCGGTGGCCTGCTGGGCTATACCTATGCCGACGATCGCAACGGCATCGGCCCCGATGTCAACGCCAACCTGGATGTCGGCGCCACCCGCACCGCGGTGTCGTTTGGCATGTCCTACCTCTTCGACTCAAGCACCACCTTCAAGGCCGAATACCGGCTCGACCGCGCCAACCTGCCGGTGTTTGCCTACGTCAAGGACGGCTCGTTCCGCAAGAGCAATACGGTATTCGGCGCTTCTGTGCTGGTCGCTTTCTGACCGGCCATCGTTGACTGGAGACAAGACGATGATCACTGCCACCGTCGACTGGGCCGAGCGCGCCCGCGTGCTGTCGATCGACGGCCGCATCGTCATCGACGGCGAGCGGCACGCCGCGGCCAGCGGCGAGACTTTCATCAAGACTTCGCCGATCGATGGGCGCTCGCTCGGCGCGGTGGCCCGCGGCCGCGAGGCCGATATCGACGCCGCCGTCAAAAGCGCGCGGGCGGCTTTCAGCGATCGCCGCTGGGCGGGCAAGCCGCCGGCGGTGCGCAAGAAGATCCTGCAACGTTTTGCCGACAAGATCCTCGCCGCAAAAGACGAACTCGGCCTGCTCGAAACCCTCGACATGGGCAAGCCGATCCAGTACGCGCTGGCCGTCGACGTGCCGAGCGCGGCGCGCACCATCGCCTGGTATGCCGAAGCCATCGACAAGGTCTACGACGAGATCGCACCGACCGGCGCCAATGCGCTGGCGCTGATCACCCGCGAGCCGATGGGCGTGATCGGCGTCATCGTGCCCTGGAACTACCCCATGATCATGGCCGCGTGGAAGCTCGGGCCGGCGTTGGCCACGGGCAACTCGGTGGTTCTGAAGCCGAGCGAAAAGAGCCCGTTCACGGCGCTGCGGCTGGCCGAGCTGGCGGTCGAAGCCGGCATTCCGCCCGGCGTCTTCAATGTCGTGCCGGGGTTTGGCCAAGAGGCCGGCGAGGCGCTGGCGCTGCACATGGACGTCGACGCGATCGGCTTCACCGGCAGCACCCGCACCGGCCGGCGCATGCTCGACTACAGCGGCCGCAGCAACTTGAAGCGGGTCTACAACGAGCTCGGTGGCAAGTCGGCGTTTGTGGTCTTCGACGACTTCGGGGATGTCAAACGTGCAGCCCAGACGGTAGCCGGCGCGATGTTTTTCAACCAGGGCGAAAGCTGCAACGCACCGTCGCGGGTGCTGGTGCACGAGAGCATCGCCGACGAGTTTGTCGCCGTCGTCGCCGCCGAAGCGCCGAAGTACCCGCCAGGCGACCCGCTGCACGCGGCCACCGTGATGGGCGCGATGGTCGACGACACGCAACTGCGCACGGTTCTGGGCTACATCGATGCCGGCATCAGCGAAGGTGCCCGCTGTGTCGCCGGTGGCCGCCAGGCACGCCAGAGCAGTGGCGGCTATTTTGTCGAACCCACGGTCTTCGATGGTGTCGACAACGGCATGAAGATCGCGCGCGAAGAAATCTTCGGCCCGGTGATGAGCATCATCCGCTTCAAGACCGAGACGCAAGCGGTGGCCCTGGCCAACAACTCCAGCTACGGCCTGCAGGCCAGTGTCTGGAGCGACAACATCAACCGCGCCCACCGTGTCGCCCGCGCGTTGCGCGCCGGCACCGTGCATGTCAACCAATATGACGAAGACGACATCACGGTGCCCTTTGGCGGCTACAAACAGAGCGGCAACGGGCGCGACAAGTCGCTGCACGCGCTGGACAAATACACTGAACTCAAGACCACCTGGCTGCGCATCGACCCGGCCTGAAGGAGCATCAGAATGAACCACTCGAAGAACGAACAACTGCTGGCCCGCAAGGCGGCGGCCACGCCGCGCGGCATTGGCGTGATGGCACCATTTTTTGCTGACCGCGCGTCGGGCTCGGAGCTGTGGGACGTCGAAGGCCGGCGCTTCATCGACTTCGCCGGCGGCATCGCGGTGATGAACGTCGGCCATGGCCACCCGAAGGTGGTCGCGGCAATCGAAGACCAACTCGCGCGTTTCACCCACACCTGCTACCAGGTCGTGCCCTACGAAAGTTATGTCGCGCTGGCCGAGAAGATCAACGCGATGACCCCCGGCAACCACGCCAAGAAGACGGCGTTTTTTTCCACCGGCGCCGAGGGCATCGAAAACGCCGTCAAGATCGCACGCGCCCACACCAAACGTTCTGGCGTCATCGCATTCGGCGGCGCCTTTCACGGCCGCAGCCTGTTTGCGGTCTCGCTGACTGGCAAGGTGCAGCCCTACAAGGCGGGTTTCGGTCCTTTTGCGCCGGAGGTCTACCACGCGCCTTTCCCCTGCCACTGCGCCAGCCTCGACGAAGTCAAGCGCGCGGTGCAGCACATCTTCAAGGCCGACATCGAACCCAGCCGCGTCGCGGCGATCATCTTCGAGCCGGTGCAGGGTGAAGGCGGCTTCAACGTCATCCAGCCCGAAGCGATGCGTTGGCTGCGCGCGCTGTGCGACGAACATGGCATCGTGCTCATCGCCGACGAAGTGCAGACCGGCTTCGGCCGTACCGGCAAGATGTTTGCGATGGAGCATTACGGCGTCGTGCCCGACCTGATGGTCATCGCCAAGTCGCTTGCCGCTGGCACGCCGCTGTCGGCGGTTTGCGGCCGCGCCGAGATCATGGACGCGCCCGCGCCCGGCGGGCTGGGCGGCACCTACGCCGGCAATGCGCTGGCGATCGCCGCGGCCCACGCCGTCATCGACGTGATGGCCGAAGAAAAGCTGCCCGAGCGCGGCGCCATGCTGGGCGATCAGCTCAAGTCGATGCTCAATGGTCTGCGTGGCAGCGTGCCGCAGATCGCCGATGTGCGCGGCCTCGGCGCGATGGTCGCGGTCGAGTTCAACCGTGCCGGCAGCGCCGGCCCCGATCGCGAGCGGGACGCCCAACCCGATGCCGACTTCACCAAGCAGGTCCAGGCCGCCGCGCTCAAACGCGGCCTGATCCTGCTGAGCTGCGGTGTCAACGGCAACGTGCTGCGTTTCCTGTTCCCGCTGACGATCCCGCAGCCGATCTTCGACGAGGCCTTGGGCATCCTGCGTGATTCGTTGACCGAGCGCTGACTACCCGCCACCACGGCCCGACCGCCCCCACGATGAGCCCCTTGCAGCAACGCCTGCATGACGCTGGCGTGCACACGCTGCTCGTGCAATTCACCGACATTCATGGCAGCGCCAAGGGCAAGCTCGTACCGCTGGCGCATCTTGACGATGTGCTCAAGCTCGGCGCCGGTTTTGCCGGCCCGTCGATCTGGGGCACCGGGCTGCCGCGTACCGGGCCGCGTGCCGAGTACTACGCCCGCGGCGACGCCAGCACCGCGATGCCGATGCCCTGGCTGCCGGGCGTGGCCCGTATCGTCGGTGACGGCCATGTCGACCGTCAGCCCTTCGACGCCTGCCCGCGCCAGGTGCTGCGGCGTGCGACGGCACGCCTGGCCCAGCGCGGCTGGACCCTGAAGACCGGCATCGAGCCGGAATTTTTTCTGCTCAAGAAGTCCGCAGGCCACTGGCTGCCGGCCGACGACGGCGACCGCCTCGACAAACCCTCCTACGACCTTAAATCGCTGCCACGCCAGATCGGCTATCTGCACGCGCTGAACAGTGCGCTGGTGGCTTGCGGCCTCGATGTGCTGCAAGCCGACCACGAAGACGCGCATGGCCAGTACGAGGTCAACTTCGCCTTTGACGAAGCCCTGGTCAGCGCCGACAACCTGATGCTCTTCAAGCTCGCTGCGCACACGCTGGCCGAAGAACGCGGCATGGTCTTTTCGATGATGCCCAAGCCCTTTGCCAACCAGCCCGGCAGCGGCCTGCACTTTCATGTCTCGATGTGGGAAGGCCAGCGTTGCCTGCTCGATGTGCACGACAAGACCACCGCCATCGGCCGCCACTTCATTGCCGGCGTGCTGGCGCATTCACGCGCGCTGTGTGCCATTGCGGCGCCGACGGTCAACTCCTACAAGCGGCTCACCGTGGGTGAGTCGCTATCCGGCACGACCTGGGCGCCGGCTTATATCGCGCATGGCCCGAACAACCGCACCGCGCTTGTGCGCACCCTGCCCGGCCGTTTCGAGTGGCGCCTGCCCGACGCGAGTGCGAACCCCTATCTCGCCACCGCAGCGCTCGTCGCCGCCGGCCTGGACGGCATCGACCGCAGGCTCGACCCCGGCCCGGGCAGCACCGAAGATCTCTTTGGTTTGAGCCCGGCGCAGATCCGCGAACGTGGCATCGGGCTGCTGCCGCAGTCGCTGAACGAAGCCATCGACGCGCTCGAAGCCGACGAGGTGGTGCGCGGCGCGCTCGGCGACACGCTTGCAGCAGAGTTCATCCGCCTCAAGCGTGACGAATGGACAGCCTTTGCACGCCATGTCAGCGCCTGGGAGCTCGACCGTTACGCCGCGGCGTTTTGAATGAGCAGCCCGGTGCGGGCGCCCGCCATCGCCTACCTGGCGCTGGCGGCGAGCATGGCGCTGGTGGGCACCTATGTCGGCCTGTCCAAGCTCCTGGTGGCGGTCTTCCCGGTCTTTCTGCTGGCCTGGCTGCGCTTCGGCATTGCCGCGCTGGCGATGCTGCATTGGGTGCGCCGCGAGCCCGGCACGGCGCCGCTTTCAGCACACGACCGCAAGCTGCTTTTCTGGGAAAGTTTTCTCGGCAACTTTCTCTTTTCGATCTGCATGCTCTTCGGTGTCGCGGCCACGTCGGCGCTTGCCGCCGGCGTGGTGATGGCCGCGATCCCGGCCGCAGTGGCGCTGCTGTCGCGGATCTTCCTGCACGAGCCGATCCGCCCGCGCATCACGGCGGCCATCGCCTGCGCTGCGCTGGGCATCATGCTGCTGGCCCTGGCCCGCGGCGCGCCGCAGGCGTCGGCGCCCGCACCGGCACCCTGGTGGGGTTATGCGCTCCTGCTTGGGGCCGTGTTCTGCGAAGCCAGCTATGTCGTCATCGGCAAGCGACTGGCGGCCCAGGTCTCGCCGCGCCGCATCAGCGCCTTGATCAACCTCTGGGGGCTGGCGCTGGTCACGCCCTTCGGGCTGTGGCAAGCGGTGCAGTTCGACTTCTCGGCCGTTGCCGCGCCGACCTGGACGCTGCTGCTCTTCTATTCGATCGCCGCGAGCATGGTCACGGTCTGGCTGTGGATGCAGGGCCTGCGTCATGTGCCGGCACCGCAGGCGGGGGTCTTCACCGTGATGCTGCCGGTGACTGCAGCGCTGGTCGGTGTCGGCTTTCTCGGCGAAGCCTTCGGCGCTGCGCATGTCGCGGCTTTTGGCTTGGCACTGCTGGGCTTGCTGCTCGCCACCTGGCCCGACAAAACGGTCTGAAGCAGCGAGCGGCGATGGTGGAGGCCCCGATAGGCGGGCTGGCGTGTGGCGGGCAGAATGCGCCGGCACCCGCCCCTTACGGAGATCTCGATGCCGACACCGACCTCAAGCCCCGGCCTGAAGCGCCGCACGCTCGTCCAGGCCATCGCCGCCGGTTCGGCCACGCTGGGCATGCCCACGCTGGCAACGGCGCAGGCCGGCCCGGTGCGGGTGGGCTACACGATGGCGCGCACAGGGCCGTGGACCACCGGTGCGCAGGTCAGCCAGGAGCCCAACTACCTGATGTGGGCCGAGCAGCAAAATGCCGCCGGCGGCCTCAGCGTCAAGGGTGTGAAGCGCCAGATCGAGCTGATCAGCTCCGACGACCGCAGCGATATCGAAACCTGCGTTCGTACCTACGAAAAACTGATGGGCAGCGACAAGGTCGACCTCGTGCTGCCGCCCTGGGGCAGCAACGCCAACTTTGCGGTCGCGCCGCTGGCGAATCGATTCGGTTATCCGTTCCTGGCGCCGACCGCGTTGAGCCGGCGCCTGATCGAGATGAAGTTGCCCTACTTCTTCTTGCTCCTGCAACAGCCCAAGGCGATGATGGACGCGCTGGTCGACATGCTCAAGGCGAATGGCGCCAAGAGCATGGCAGTGATTTATGTCGACGACCTCTTCGGCCTGGAAAACTACGCCGCGCTCAAAGTCGCGGTGCAAGGCAGCGGCATCAGCATCATCGAAGACCGCAGTTACCCGCTCGGCGTGAAAGACCTGTCGCCGGTGCTGCGCTCGATGAAGGACAAGGCGCCTGACGCCTTTGTCGGCCTCACGTATCCGCCCGACACGATCCTGGCCAGTCGGCAGAGCAAGGAGATCGGCTTCAACCCGAAATTTTTCTACGCCTCGGTCGGCACTGCCTTCCAGCTCTACCGCAACGTGATGCAGGCCGGCGCCGAAGGGGTGCTCGGCATGGGCTCGTGGAACGCCAAGACCAGCCCCGGCGCCAAGGTGTACTTCGATGCGCACGTCAAGAAGTTCGGCGCCGCCAAGGAACCCGACCGCTGGGCCAGTGGCGCCACCTGGGCCGGGCTGGAGATCCTCACCGCGGCAGTCACCAAGGTCGGCCTGGACCGCAAAGCGATTCGCGACTTTGTCGCTGGCAGCGAGCACAACACGATCCTGGGCAAGATCAAATTTGTCGGCAGTGAAAACGTCGGCACACCGGGTGCGGTGTCGCAGTGGCAGAAGGGCGAGTTCGAAGTCGTCTGGCCGAAGTCCGCCGCGACTGCGCCGCTGTTGCCGGTCAAGCCGAACTGGGTGTGATGAGCGCCCCAAGGCCGGCTGAAGCCGGCCGCCCCCCGCGGGGATCAAGGAAAGTGGCAGAGCCACATTTCCTTGGGATCGCGGTGTCGTGAGCGCGGGTCCGTGAGCCTCGGCTCCTGGGCCGAACTGGTCGCCTCGGGCTTGATCACCGGCGGCGTCTACGCGCTCGTCGCGCTCGGCCTGAACCTGCAATACGGCCTGATGCGCATCCTGAATATCGCCCATGGCGAGTTTTTGATGGTGGGCGCCTACCTGACCTGGATGGCGCAGACCTCGCTCGGCCTGTCGCCGCTGTTGATGGTGCCGGTGTCGTTTGCGGTATTGATGGCGCTCGGGATGGTGATTCACCGGCTGTGTTTTCGCCGGCTTACCGCCACCTCGCCGAACCTTGACATCTTCGAGGCGCGCGGCCTGATGGTGGCGTTCGGCCTGATGTTCCTGGTGCAGAACTTTGCCT
>JAYUSP010000532.1:0-3087 GCA_043755615.1 Betaproteobacteria bacterium | reverse complement strand
GCCAAAAGACGCCCGCTCGTCGTTGCAAATGCTCGCTATAGCCCGAGCTATAGCTGCGCTTTGCGCCTCGATCGGACGCCTGTTGGCGCGCTGCTCGGGCTCGCTCGAAAAGCTCTCAGGGTCTGATGCGCATGACCGCCTGACCTCGCCTGACCGCGCCCGGCGTAAGCGCTCAAGCCGCGCCGGGCCGCAACGCGGCGTTCCGGCGCGCCACCGCGAGGGTCATTTCCTTGCGGTAGCGGTTCAACTCCTGCACGCTGGCGAAGCTGCGTTCGAGCAGCAGGCTCAAGTTGTGCAGGATGCGCTCGACGACCTTGTTTTCCCACACTGCGTCGAACTGGATCTGGTGGTCCAGCCACTGCTCAAGCCAAGCCGGGTCGGGCAGCCGGCTTTGCACGGTGTCGCGCGGAAAGAGCTTTTCGTTGACGTGCAGGTTGGTCGGGTGCAGCGCCTGCGCAGTGCGCCGCGCGCTGGCCATCAGGACGCCGACCTTGGCAAACGCCGCACGCGCTTCGTCACCAAACTTGCCCATCGCGCGTTTCATGTAACGCAGGTACGCGCCGCCGTGGCGGGCTTCGTCGCGCGCCAGGGTTTCGTAGATCGTCTTGATGACCGGCTCGCTGTGCCATTCGGCGGCACGGCGATACCAGTGGTTGAGGCGGATCTCGCCGCAGAAGTGCAACATGAGCGTTTCGAGTGCCGGCGCCGGATCGAACTCGAAGCGCACCTCGTGCAACTCCTTTTCGGTCGGCACGAGGTCGGGGCGAAAGCGCTTCAGATATTCGATCAGCACCAGCGCGTGTTTTTGCTCTTCGAAAAACCACACGCTCATGAAGGCCGAAAAATCGCTGTCGTCGCGGTTGTCGCGCAGGAACATCTCGGTCGCCGGCAACGCTGACCATTCGGTGATCGCATTCATCTTCACCGTCTGCGCCTGCTCGTCAGTGAGCAGCCTCGCGTCGAAGCGATCCCAGGGGATGTCGGTGTCCATGTTCCAGCGCACGGCTTCGAGTTGTTTGAAGAGTTCTGGATAGAGCACGGTGGTTCCCCTGTTCGTCACGCAATAGACATGCTGCCACAGCCGCTGACCGAGGCGCCGCTCGATGCGCCATCGCCGCGGTCGCTGCCAGTGCAACCCGGCCCGCCGAGCGCCACCGCCTGCGGGGTCTGGACATCCATTCAACGACGATGATACTATCGAGTTCAACAATGAACCACTCAGTCACAATCTCTCGCCGTCACCTTTGCGTCGGGCTGCATCCAGCTCGCCGGCAGCGGCAGGTGGCGACGGAACTTCATGTTTGCAACATGGTCAGACGAGGGTCTTTTTTCCTGCTGCGCAGTCGGCCGGCCTGGCCGGTTGAAATCTCCGGGCGTCTCTCCTCCTCCCTCCCTCCCTCATTCGCCCGGGGGCGCTGCGCGGCAGTCTTTATTTGGGCGGTGCGCGCGTGATGCCGCCGCGCGTGGCCGTCGTCGGGTCGGGCATCTCGGGCCTGTCGGCGGCTTGGTCGCTGGGCGCCGATGCGCGCGTCACCCTCTTCGAGGCTGGCAGTCATTTTGGTGGCCATAGCCACACGGTGGACTTGACTCTCGACGGCGTCAGCCACGGCGTCGACACCGGCTTCCTGGTCTTCAACCACCGCACCTACCCCGGCCTGGTGCGGCTCTTCGATGAACTGAAGATCGACACCGCGACGTCCGAGATGTCGTTTTCGGTGCAGCAGCGCGACGCCGCCGGCGGCGGCCTGGAGTGGAGCGGCACCAGTCTGAACGCCGTCTTCGCCCAACGCCGCAACCTGTTGCGGCCGGGGTTCTGGCGCATGCTGGCGCAGATCGTTCGCTTCAACCATCTCGCCACCTCGATCGCCGCGCGCGGCGCCGAGCAAGAACTGCAACAAACGATCGGCGATTTTCTCGACCAGCACCGCTTCGGCCGGGACTTTCGCGACGCCTACTTCCTGCCGATGATCGGCTGCATCTGGTCTTGCCCAACCGACGTCATGCTGGCGTTTCCAGTGGCCACGATGATCCGTTTCTGCCACAACCACGGCCTGCTGCAGTTGACCGATCGGCCGCAGTGGCACACCGTGCGCGGCGGCTCGCGGCGGTATGTGCGGCGCCTGCTCGAACGCATCCCCGATGCGCGCCTGAATACCCCCGTGCGCGCGCTGCGCCGGCTGCCGCCGGGCCTGGGCGGGGCCGGGGTCAAGCTCAGCACCGATGCCGGCGAAGAGATCTTCGACGATGTCGTGCTCGCCTGCCACAGCGACCAGGCGTTGGCATTGTTTGCCGAATGCAACGCGCTCGAGCGCAACCTGCTCGGGGCGATCCGCTATCAACCGAATCGCGCCGTGCTGCACACCGATATCTCGGTGCTGCCCAGGCGGCGGCTGGCCTGGGCAGCCTGGAACTACGAGCGCGCCACCGCCACAGCCACCGACGACGGCCGCGGCACCAGCCAGCCCGGTGTCTGCCTGCACTACTTGATCAACCGCCTGCAGCCGCTGCCGTGGGCGACGCCGGTGATCGTGTCCTTGAACCCGCTGCGGCCGATCGACCCCGCACAGACGCTCGGTGTCTTCGACTACAGCCACCCGGTCTTTGACCAGGCGGCGATCGACGCCCAGGCGCGGCTGCATCAGATCCAGGGCCGCTCGCATGTCTGGTACTGCGGCGCCTGGGCCGGCTACGGCTTTCACGAAGACGGGCTGCGCTCCGGCCTGGCTGCGGCCGACGCATTGCGCAAGCGCTGGGCACAGCAGCCCGGCCTGGCAAGGGCGGCATGAACAGCGCCGACATCACCACCGCACCCGCCCCGACCGTGCCAGTCGTCACGATCGACGCCACCCAACCCTTGCTCGGCCGCGGCGAGGTCCGTCATCTGCGCCTGCGCCCGCGGCTGCATGGTTTTGTCTACCCGACCTGCTTCCTGATGCTGCCGATGCGCGCGCTGCGCCGTTTGCACGCAGGCGGTGCGGGCGCTGCAGCCGGCCCCGGCGCAGACTGCGGTGATCCGTTAGGCATTGCAGGGCCGCCCAGCGCACTTGCCCGCAACCGCTTTGCGCCCTTGAGCTTCTACGACCGCGA
>JAYUSP010000531.1:0-3088 GCA_043755615.1 Betaproteobacteria bacterium | reverse complement strand
CCTCGCGCAGAGAAGCAAAATAACGCAGGCTGATGGTCATCGCTGGATCAACGCCGGCAGCGGCAGAAAGCTGACCAGATCACCACGCCGGATCGCCTGCCCCGGCGGATTGTCGACAAGGCCGTCGCCCCAGACGACCGAGGTCAGCACGGCCGAGCTTTGATTCGGGTAGAGGTCCAGGCCGCCTTCGACGTTGCAGCGCACGCGCAGAAATTCGCGCCGCCGGTCGGGCCGCGGCCATTCGAAATCGGCACGCAACAGGGTCGCACGCGGCGGCCCGCTCGGCAGCCCTTGCAGCGCACACAGCAGCGGCACGACGGCGACGAGGTAGGTCACGAAGCTGGACACCGGGTTGCCGGGCAGGCCGACAAAAAGCGTCTCGTTGTCGTCGCCGCAGCGCACCGCGCCAAAGGCCAGCGGCTTGCCGGGTTTGATCGCGATCTGCCAGAGGTCGAGCCGGCCTTCGGCCTGCATCGCCGGTTTGAGATGGTCTTCTTCACCCACCGACACCCCGCCGCAGGTGAGGATCAGGTCGTGGCCTTGCGCCGCGCTGCGCAGCGCCTCGCGGGTGGCGTCGAGGCGGTCGACGATGATCCCGAAGTCGGTGACTTCGCAGCCCGCCGCCTGCAGCAAGCCGCGCAGCGTGAAGCGGTTGGAGTTGTAGATCGCACCGGGTTTGAGCGGCTCGCCCGGCATCGCAAGTTCATCGCCCGTGCTGAACATCGCAACGCGCGGGCGGCGCAACACTTTCAACTGCGCGCGCCCGACCGATGCGGCCAGGCCAAGCGCCTGCGGAGTCAAGCGCATGCCGGCTTTCAAGACGACTGAGCCGGCCTGAATATCTTCGCCGCGGCGGCGCACCCATTGGCCGGCTTGCGGCACGGCATCCACACGCACGCCGCCGTCGACGGCGCTGCTTTGCTCCTGCATCACGACCGCATCAGCACCGGCAGGGATCTGCCCGCCGGTGAAGATGCGCGCCGCGGTGCCGGCCTGCAATGCGCTGCCGACGATACCGGCCGGGATGCGTTGTGACACCGGCAGCACGGTGCCCGCTGCGGGCACATCGGCGGCACGCAGCGCGTAGCCGTCCATCGAGGTGTTGTCCTGCGGCGGCACGTCGATCAACGAGACAACATCTTCGGCGAGCACGCGGCCGAGCGCGTCAAACGGCGACAAGGTTTCACTGGTGGTGATGCGATGGGAAGGCGCGGCGGCCAGCAGTTGCGCGAGCGCTTCGTCGAGCGACAACATCGGCGCAGCGGTCGGCTTTGCGTGGAGCACCGGCGTGGGCAAGTTCGGCGAATTCATCGCGGCGCCTCAGCAATGTTCGACGATGTAGCGCTTGACCGCCGCCGCATCGGCCGACATCACGACAAAGCGCTTTGGCCGATCCTCGATGCCGACCAGCGCCGCCGGGCGCTCGGGTTCGCGGCCGATCGCCTCTTGGATCGCCGCCGCAAATTTTGCCGGCAGCGCGGTTTCGAGCACGATCATCGGCACGCCAGCCTCAAGATTTTCGCGCGCAACCTTCAGGCCGTCTGCGGTGTGGGTGTCGATCATCACGCCGAAGCGCCGCCAGGTATCGCGGATCGTGGCCAGCCGATCGGCGTGACTGCTCTTGCCGGAGACAAAACCAAAGCCGGCGATGCGTTCGAACTCGGCCGGCGTGATCGTGAAGCCACCGTCGCGCGCGAGCGCCGGGCCGAAGAGCTGCGCGGTCCGTGCCGCATCGCGCCCCAGCAGATCGAACACAAAACGCTCGAAATTGCTCGCCTTGCTGATATCCATCGACGGGCTCGAGGTCTCGTGGGTTTCGGCGCTGCTGCGAACGCGGTAACGGCCGGTGCGAAAGAACTCGTCGAGCACATCGTTTTCGTTGGTCGCCAGCACAAGTTGGCGGATCGGCAGACCCATCATCCGGGCGACATGGCCGGCGCAGATATTGCCGAAGTTGCCTGATGGCACGGCGAAACTCACCGACTCGGCATTCGAGTTCGTGGCCTGGAAATAACCCGCAAAGTAATACACCACCTGCGCCAGCAGCCGCGCCCAGTTGATCGAGTTGACGGTGCCGATGTGATGCCTGCGCTTGAAGTCGAGATCGGCACTCACCGCCTTGACGATGTCCTGGCAATCGTCGAACACACCAACGATCGCGATGTTGTGGATGTTGCTGTCCTGCAGGCTGAACATCTGCGCCTGCTGGAACGGGCTCATGCGGCCCTGCGGGCTGAGCATGAAGACACGCACACCCTGCTTGCCACGCATCGCATATTCTGCCGCGCTGCCGGTATCACCCGAGGTCGCGCCGAGGATATTCAGCGTCTCGCCGCGGCGCGCAAGTTGGTACTCGAACAGCGCGCCGAGCAACTGCATCGCCATGTCCTTGAAGGCCAGCGTCGGGCCGTTGGACAGGGCTTCGATCTGCACGCCGGCATCGAGCGCTTTGAGCGGCACGATCTGCGGCGTGCCGAAGATGGCTTCGGTATACGTCGCCGATGTCAGCCGGCGCAAATCCGCCGCCGGGATGTCGTCGATATACAGCGACAGGATCTCGAATGCGAGGTCGGCATAAGGCAGGCCGCGCCAGCTTTCGAGCGTCGCGGCATCGACTTTTGGATACGCCTGCGGCAGGTACAACCCACCATCGGGCGCCAGCCCTTCAAGCAGGATTTCGCAGAAAGCGCGTGGCGTGGCGTCGCCGCGGGTGCTGATGTACTTCACACGGACCTCACGCCAACTCTTCCTTGCGCAAGCTCACGATCGGCGCCAGCACCGTCGGCAGCGCCTGCATCTGCGCGATCGCCTTGCGCATCCGGCCTTCGACCGTTTCGTGGGTCAGGAAGATGACCTCGGTCTGGCGTTCGCCGTCGGCGCTTTCGCGCTGCAGCAGCGCGTCGATCGAGATGCCATGCTCGGCCAGGATCGTCGTGATGCTCGACAACACACCGGGCTCGTCGCTGACACGCAGCCGCAGATAAAACGCGGTGATCACTTCGTCGATCGGCAGGATCGGCGTATCCGCCATGGCGTGGTGCTGAAAGGCCAGCGACGGCACGCGGTGGTGCGCCTCGGCGCTGTGCAG
>JAYUSP010000530.1:0-30537 GCA_043755615.1 Betaproteobacteria bacterium | reverse complement strand
GGCCGCGCGGTCGACGACGAAGCCCTCGGGCATGTGCCCTGGGCATTGCCGCAGGTCATCATCGACGCCGAGACACTCGACGCACTGCAGGCCGACCTGGACGCCCGCGTGGTCTTCCGCAACGTGCCGCTGCGCTGGGTCACGACCGAAGGCGAGCTGCTGCACTTTGCCGTCAGCGGCGAGCCGCGCATCGACAGCCGCGGCGTCTTCAGCGGCTATTGGGGCGTTGCGCGCGACATCAGCGACGACGTATCTGCGCGCGCCGCGCTGGCCGCCACCGAGGGCCGCTACCAGGATCTCTTCGAGCACATCCCGACCCCCCTGCTGCTGCACCGGCAAGGCCGCATCGTTGACGCCAACCCGGCCGCGCAGTCGCTCTTCGGCCACGACGAGGGCATGGTCGGCATCGACCTGCTGAGCCTGTACGAAGGCGGCGATTCGCGCGAGCGCGCGCGACGCCGCGTCGAGGAGCTTGAGAGCTTTCCGCTCGGCCGCGCGCTGCCGGTGAGCGACTTCCGGCTGCGTGGCCGCGGTGGGCGGCGCATTGCGGTGCGCGGCACCGGCGTGCGCGTCGACGCCGAAGGCGGCCCGGCGACGCTGTCGATCTACATCGACGATACCGAACGGCGCAACGCCGAGGATGCGGTGCGGCGCTCGGAGACAATGTTGTCGCACCTGGTGGCGACGAGCCCGGACGTGATCACGCTCACCGAGATGGCCAGCGGGCGCTATGCGATGGTCAACCGGACTTTCGAGCGCCTGACTGGCTACACCTCGGCCGAGGTCGTCGGCCGCACGTCCACCGAGCTCGGCATCTGGCACCGGCCCGCGCAGCGCGACGAGTTTGTCGCGCTGATCCAGCGTGACGGCGCGGTGCAGGACCTGCCGGTGGAGCTGAGCGCCAAGGACGGGCATCTGGTGGCGATGCTGGTGTCCGGTGCGCGCTTCATGATGGACCGACGCGAGTACCTGGTGGTCAACGCCCGCGACGTCACCGACGTCGAGCAGCAACGCCTGGAGCGCGAGGCGATCCTGGATACCGCGTCGATCGGCATCGCCTTCACACGCGATAGCCGCTTCGTGCTCGCCAACCCCTGTTTCGAGCGCATGTACGGCTGGCCCGAAGGCAGCCTGTCGGGCCAGCCCGGGCGTGTGGTCTGGACCAGCGATCAAGACTACGCCCGCGTCGGCGAAATGGTCGGGCCGCCGCTGGCGCGCGGCGAGGTCGTCGAGTTCGAACATGCCGCGCAGCGGCGCGACGGCAGCAGCTTCGTTGCCCGCACGACGGCGAATGCGATCGACCCCAAGCGCCCGGCCGAAGGTGGCACCGTCTGGATCATCGAAGACGTCACCGGCCAACGCGAAGCTGAAGCCCAACTGGCCCGCGCCCGCGACGAGGCGCAAGCCGCCAACCGCGCCAAGAGCGCTTTCCTGGCCAATACCAGCCACGAGCTGCGCACCCCGCTGAACGCCATGATCGGCCTGGCCCGGCTTGCCCGCGACCCGGCAACCGACGCGGTGCGCCGCGGCATGTACCTGGAGCAGATCGGCGAGAGCGCCGAATCGCTGGCGGCGATCATCAGTGACATCCTCGACCTGTCGCGGATCGAGTCCGGCAAGCTGGTGCTCGAGTCGGCGAATTTCGACCTGGGCGCGCTGCTGCGATCGCTGCATGTCGGTTATTCGCTGCTGGCGAGCCCGCCGCGGCTGAAGCTGCAGATCGAGCTCGGCCCGAATGTCGAGACCACCGTGCGAGGCGACGCCTTGCGGCTGCGCCAGATCGTGAGCAATTTTCTCGGCAACGCGCTGAAATTCACCGAGCGCGGCGAAGTGCGGCTGGTGGTGCGCCGCCTGGACCCGCAGCAGCTGCGCTTCGAAGTCCACGATACCGGCCCGGGCATCGACTTGGACACGCAGGCGCGATTGTTCCGCCCCTTCACACAGGCGGACGAATCGACGACGCGGCGTTTTGGCGGCAGCGGCCTGGGGCTGTCGATCTGCCGCGAGCTGGCCACGCTGATGGGCGGCGTGGTCGGTGTCCACAGCACCCCCAGCCAGGGCAGTTGTTTCTGGGCCGAGCTGCCGCTGCCGCAGCAGGCCGCCGAAGCCGCCACCGCCACCGACGCCGCAGCACGCCCCGCGGTGCACGGCGCGCGGGTGCTGCTCGTCGAAGACAACGCGGTGAACATGATGATCGCCGCGGCAATGCTCGAGCAATGGGGCGTCGTCGTCGAGCAGGCCAGCGACGGCCAGCAGGCGATCGACGCCGTCGCCGCGGCCACCGATGCCGGCCGCCCGTTCGACGCGGTGCTGATGGACGTGCACATGCCGCAAATGAGTGGCTACGAAGCCACGCGCCGGCTGCGCGAGCGCTACGGCCAGGACGCGCTGCCGATCATCGCGCTGACGGCGGCGGCGCTGGTTTCCGAGCGCGAAGAGGCGCTGGCCGCAGGCATGAACGACTTCCTGACCAAGCCAATCGACGCCGACCGGCTGCGCCAGACGCTGTCGCGCTGGGCGGGCTGGCGCGCCGCACTGCGCCAGCCGGCGCCGTGATGGATTCACGACACCGACCCGACACTCCGCGGGGCCAGGAGCCTGTCGGGCTTTGGGTCGAGCCCGCCCCAAAGCCCGACAAGCTCCCAGCACAAAGCGTGACTTTGGTGGCGGCCCGAACCCCGGATCGCGGGGGTGGGTGAACCCGCACCCGGCATTCGACCTGACACCATTCAGCCCACACCGCCAAGCATGAGCGGGCTGCAGAAAGTAGATCATGTCGTTGGTTCTCGCCGCTGCGCTGGTGGCATCAAGCGCCGCCTTGCCAAACTGCTCCTGGGACCGCCCGGGCTTCAACCCGTTCATGGGCAATGTGGTCGCTGCGGTGGACCGTTATGCCGACATCCCGGCACCGGTGCGTGCGACGCTGAAAAAGCGCATGGCTGCCCGCCAGTACGACGAAATTGCGAGCATCAAACGCGACTCGATCGGCGGCAAATACAACTACAGCGACCTGCGCGACATGCATTTCGGCGCCGGCCAGGTCTGCCAGACCGTGACGCGCGAGAAGTGGAGCGACAAGAATGAAGAACGGGGCCTCGTCTATTGCGAGAGTGGGCACTGCCTGATCGTGCCGACGGTATGCCGCAACGTCAGCCGCGTGACCCGCGGCGCGGCGATCAAGGCCGCCGAGGCCGACGCGCCGTCCGGTGGCGGCGGTGGCGGTGGTGGTGCTGGCAGCGGCGTGCAGACCGCTGCCGCGGCAACCCCCGGCGAACTCGATTTTGATGCCCCGTCGGCCGGCGCCGAGCCGACCAGTTTTGCCCGCCGCAGCGCTGACGCTGCGCCGGGCTGGGTCAGCGGCGGGCTCGGCGGCGAGGGGCCGCGCTCTGGCGCCGCTGGCGGTGGTGCCACGCCTGCGGGGCCGTCGAGCTTTGCCGGCGTGTCGTTTGCGGGTGGTGGTGGTGGCGGCACCGGCGGCGCCGGCCGCAGCGTCGACAGCGACCCGGCCCCGCGGCGCGAAATCCCCGGCGTGTCGTATGGGCCCGAGGCCGCACCTGCGGCGCTGCAGACGACGGCGGTGCCCGAAGCTTCAAGCTGGCTCTTGCTGGCGACCGGCCTGCTGATGCTTGGCGCGACGGCCCGCCGTCAGCCCGCCCTCAATCGAGCGTGACTTCGGTGCGCACGGTGCCGGCGCGGTCGGCGCTGGCGGTCATCGCGATGTGCGTGCCGCGTGGCGCGCGCACGATCCATTCGGCCACTGCACGGTCGCCGGTGACGTCCCGGCTGGGCAGAAAAGCTTGCAGCGTGCTCTTCGGGCCATGGCCTTCGAGTTGCGCGCCTTCGATGCGCTCGCTGCCACCGACCAGGCTCACACCCGGGGCCAAGTGAACCTGGAACACGGTGCCGCGCGCGACCTTTCGCTCCAGCGCACGTTTGCTCACGTAGCTCGGCAGGTAGCCGCTGTTGGCGACCGCAAAACGCAGCCGCCAGGTATCGGGCCCGAGCGCACGCACCTCGGCGCGCAGGATCTCCAGCTTGGGCAGCGACAGCGCGATCTGCGTCAACCAGGCCGGGAAGCGGGCCGCCTCGCGCTCGCGAAGATGCGGCGGCGGGTTGCGCCAGTAGTTCATCTTGTCCCAGCCACCCAGCTCGACCATACCGAGCTGCGGGTGGCGGTACGCGTACCACTGGACATGGGCCTGGCCGCCACACTGCTCGTCACTCCATTTCAAAAGTTTGAGGTCGTCTTCGACGGGGTGCTCGCGGTACCACTCGATCCATGGGTAGTCGGTGATGCCGGCTTCTTTGTTCGGGGCCCAGATCTCGACCGTCCAGAACAGTGCACCGAGATGTTCGTAGACCCAGTCCTGGGTGCCGGTGATGATCTGCTTGGGGTGGTATTTGAAGTCGTGGAAGGCGCTGATCGCCGGGTAGCCGGTGGACTTGGCGCCCAGGTCCGACAGGCGCTTGTAGATCCACAGATCCTCGGGCGTCATGTCGTCGTCGCTCTGCGTGCCCATCGGGCGCAGGATCACGCCGCTGTGGGTGTGGAAGCTCACCGCGGCGCCGATATTCGGGTGCCGGGTGATGAAGTCGACCATCGCCAGCACTTCGGGTTCACTCGCCGGATAGGGCCCGGCGCCGACTTGCTCGAATTCCTGCCGCCAGTAGGCCGGGAAGTTGCGGTTCAGGTCCAGACCTTCGCGGTCGGGGTTGACGTTGACCTTCAGGCCGTCGTAGTTTTTCAGCGTGCCTTCGGGGATCAGACGAAAGTATTCGCCGCCAAACTCACCCGGGTCGCGCGGCACCATCAGGCGCCCATCGTCAGCGCACTTTTTGTACGTGCCATGCGGGTCGGGGATGCGCATGAAGAGCACTCTGCCGTCGCCGTCGACATCTTCGATCGTCAGGCCCTCGACCTGCTCTTCGTCATACGGGTACGGCCGGGTCGATGAGCGGATGTGGCGCGGCTTGTCGGCCAACGCGAGTTCGGCGCCGTCGGGGTTCAGGCGCGGCACCATGTAGACCACGCGGGTGTCGAGCAACTGCGTGACTTCGCGCTCGACGCCATAGCCACTGGCTAGCTGGTGCAGCCAGTACAGGCAGGCCGTACTGGCGGTGAGTTCGGCGGCGTGGATATTGCCGTCGACCCAGAACGCGGGTTTATCGACATCCGGGCCGGTGCGCTGGTTGGTCAGCACCAGGGCCCAGATATCGCGGCCCTCGAAGCTCTTGCCGATCGAGCGCAACTCGATCAGTCCAGGCAGCGCGTCGGCGTAACCTTGGAGCAGCCGCGTCAACTCGTCGTGGCGGTAGAAGATGTCGAATCGCGGGACGGGAATGGCGGGCATGGTCGGCACTTTCGGCAACTTCGGCGCGCCGACAGCGCGGCGAAGCCAAGATTGTGCGGCCCGCAAAGGGCCGCGCACCCGTTGGTTTTTACTGCCCCTTGAACCGGCCCTGGAAGTGGCGCGACACCGGCAGCCGCTCGTCGCGCCCGCGCAGTGTCAGGTGCATATTGCCTTCGTCGACACGCACCGCGGCGTTGATGTGCTGCTGGTTGACGATCACCGAACGGTGCACCTGCCAGAAACGCTGGCCGTCGATCTGCGTCAGCAGTTCCTTGAGCGGCGTGCGGATCAGTGCCTCGCCGTCGCCGCCTTCGCGCGTGCGGTAGACGACACGGGTGTAGCGGGTGTCGGACTCAAAATAGATCACATCGTCGACGCGGATCAAACGCACCTCGCGGCCGACCGCGGCCTGGATCACGTCCAGCGTCGGCGCCCGGCGCAGCTCGCCGCTGAGGCGCTCGAGCAGCGCCTGCATCCGGGCCTGCGGGTGCGCGGGGGTGTGCGCCTCGTTCTGTGACGACGGCGGCCCGCCGTCGTCGCTTGCCGCAGCAGCGTCCGAAAGCGCGAGCCGCTTTCGCACCCGAGCCAGCGCACGCGCCAGGCGCTCGCCATCCACCGGCTTGAGCACATAGTCCACCGCGCCGGCATCAAAAGCGGCCAGCGCATGGTCGCCAAAGGCGGTGACAAAAACAATCTGCGCGCGGCCGTCGATGCGGCGCGCAACGTCGATACCACTCAAGCCCGGCATGCGGATGTCGAGCACACAGACCTGCGGCTCGAATTCGAGAAACGCGTCCCAGGCATCGGCGCCGTTGACACACTCGGCGACCACCTCGAGCTCGGGCCAGGCATAACGCAACGCGGCACGCAACTGCGCCAGCGGCGCTTCTTCGTCGTCGGCAATCAAGGCCGTGATCCTGGTGTTCACTGCGGTTCCTTTGTGCGCTGGCCGCTATTCGCGGCGGTCGGGCAGGCGCGTGGATCTGGCATCGAGGTCTGTCGACGCGGGAGGCACCGTCGCGGGCAAAACCACCACGGCTGGGGTCGGCTCGCCAGGGTTGATCACGACGCTGGCTTGGGTGCCGGGCTGCATCGGCGCGAGCGAAAAAGTCGCGCGCTCACCAAACCGATGGGCCAGCCGTTGACGGCAGTTGGCCAGGCCGACACCTTCGCTCCAGCCGACTGGCAGCCCGCTGCCATGATCGCGCACGATGAGCTGCCAGGTCTGGCCTTCGCGCCACGCGTGGACCTGCACCTCGCCACCCGCCAGCGCCGGTGCGATGCCATGTTCGATGGCGTTTTCAACCAACGTCAGCAGCAGGCCCGGTGGCAGCGTTTGGGCTGCCGCGTCGGGCGCGATGTGCATCGAAAAGCGCAGCCGCGCCCCGAGCCGGGCCTGCATGATGGCGACATAGTCGGCGACCATCGCGGCCTCTTCGGCGAGCGTCGTCTCGTCGCGGCCGAGCATTTCGGTCGAGCCGCGCAAAAAAGCCGTCAACGAGCGCAGCAGCGGCGCGGCGCGGATGTCTGCACTGTCCACCCAATGCTGCACGGCGGACAGGGTGTTGAAGATGAAGTGCGGCTGGATCTGGCCTTGCAGCAGCTTCAGCCGGGCTTCGGCAGCCTGGCGCGCGGCGGCATCACGTTCGCGTTCGAGGCCGACGCGTTCGAGCTCGCGTTCGAGCAACTGGCGCCGCACCTGGGCCACGCCCCAGATCAGCGCCATCAGCGCGACGGCGACGGCGACCACTGCCGGCGCCAGCAACGTGGCGGAATTGACCAAGCTCGTCAGCAGTGCCTCGGCGTCGAGATGGCCGCGCCGCACGACATGCCCGACGGCAAAACCGAAGACGCCCCCTGCGGCTGCCAGCAGCACGATGCGCGGCAACTTCCTGCCGATCCAGCGCGCCGAAAACTGCGCCGGCTGCAACCAGGCCGCCAGCGCACAGATCGGCAGGATGACCCAGATCAACAGGCCCAGCGCGGCGGCCACGAACGTTGGCGTGCCGGCGCCGATGAGGCCGAATACCGTGCCGGCGATGGCCCCGGCCAGCCCCAGCCAGAAGCCCAGCCCGCGCCGGCTGTACAAAAAGCGGTCGATCAATTCGGCCTGCTCGGCCAGCGCCGGCGCCATTCGCGCGTAGTGCGGCGCGGCCCAGCGGTGGTAGGCGCGCTGCAGGCGGTTGCCTTCGGAAAGCGGGCGCAGGGGTTTCATCGGGGCGCAGTCTAGGCGGCGCCGCGCGCCAACAGCGCGGCGCGCGGTTGGCTTGCGGATCAAGGCGGCTGAAGCGCCGTCAGCGCGTGATGACCGGCGCGCCGCCGACAAATACACGCAGCTCGCCGGGCGCCATCGCGGCCCAGGGCTCGTCGCTGGTCAGCGGCTCGGTGGCGACGATCGCGACGCGGTCGCTGGGTGCGGTCTGCGCGGCAAAATCCACCGTCAGGTCTTCATCCGCCAGCGTGCTGCGGCCAAAAGGATGCTGGCGCACGAGCCAGTGCAGCTTGGTCGAGGCATGCGCCCACAGCGCCTGGCCGTTGCTGAGCAGCATGTTGAACGTGCCATGCGCGTGCAGTGCCGGCAGCAGCTCGCGCAGCGTCGCTGTCAGCTCGTCAATCGTCGGCACGCCGGCATGGGCCTTGGCCAGCTCCTGCATCAGCCAGCACAGCGCGCGCTCGCTGTCGGTATCGCCGACCGGGCGAAAGGCACCATGCAGGCGCGGCGCAAATCCCTTCAAGTCGCCGTTGTGCGCAAAGACCCAGTAGCGGCCCCAGAGTTCGCGCACGAAGGGGTGCGTATTTTCGAGCGCGACACGGCCCTGGGTGGCCTTGCGGATATGCGCGATGACGTTGTCGCTGCGGATCGGATAACCCTTGACCAGCGCCGCCACCGGCGACACCCGCGCGCCGTGGTGGTCGACAAACAGGCGCAGGCCCTTGTCTTCGAAAAACGCGATGCCGAAGCCGTCCTTGTGTTCATCGGCGCGCGTGGCCAGGCCGGTGAAGCTGAAACACACGTCGGTGGCGGTGTTGGCGTTCATGCCGAGAAGTTGGCACATCGCGCTGGTCCTTGCGGAAGTTGGCCGTCGACGGTCGCTGGCCCGCCGGCAGCTACTCGACAAACAGTTTGTACAAGCCGCGCAGCGTGACGAGCTGGGCCGGCGTCGAGCGTTCTTCGAGCAGGTTGGCCATGCGCTGGCGCAGGCGCGGGCTGCGTGCCGCGCGCCGGATCAGGATCTCGGTCAGCCAGGGCCGGTAGTTGACGCGGTTGCCTTTTTCGTAGAGATCGAACTTCGGCTTGATGGTGCCCAAAGCGGTGATGTAGTGCGCCGCGATGCCGGCATCGTCGAGCGAATTTTCGCGCGCCGCAATCAGCGCCTCGGCGGCCATCACGCCGGTTTCCATCGCCTTGCCGATGCCTTCGCCAGTGAACGAATAGGTGCTACCCGCGGCTTCGCCGGTCACCAGCACACCGGGTGCGGCAAAGGTCGCACCGACCAGCGAGCTGCGCAGCGGCGCGCCTTTCAATTCGCCTTGCAGCACGCCGCTGGCCATCAACTCGCGCGCTGGTGCGTGCAATTGTGTGAAGTCGGCAAAGACCTCGCGCAGGTTGACATCGCGCATCGTGTGGTCGCCCGGCTTGTGGCTGTCGATGATGCCGACGCCGATATTGAAGACACCGTCGCGGCAAGGGAAGATCCAGCCGTAGCCGGGTTTGAGCTTGCCGTGCCAGACGACTTCAAGGTTCTTGATGCGGCCGACCATGGCGTCGTTTTTCACGTAGCCACGCAGACCCATCGCACTCGGCACGCGGCGCTCGCAGAGGCCGGACGCGACCAGCGCCTGCGGCGCCGCGCCGGTGGCCAGCACGACATGCCGGGCGCGGACTTCGTGCAGCACGCCGGCACGCTTGAAACGCGCGCCGACGACGCGGCCGGCGTCGTCCTTGAGCGGCGCATCGAAGCGCCAGGGTGTCGCCAGCTTGGCGCCGGCACGCAAAGCGGCGCGCAGCAGCACCCAGTCGAGTTCGCGCCGCGGCAGCACCGACAGCGTGCCGGGCACTTCGACATGCCGCCCGCTCGGCGCAAAGC
The DNA here is from genome assembly GCA_043755615.1 of Betaproteobacteria bacterium. Classification (GTDB taxonomy): domain Bacteria; phylum Pseudomonadota; class Gammaproteobacteria; order Burkholderiales; family Burkholderiaceae_C; genus Rubrivivax. The sequence goes on along the minus strand of JAYUSP010000530.1, from coordinate 21,098 downwards.
AGCTCACGTGCGACACCGGCTGGGCGAGTGCCGCCACCTCGTCGTAGACACCGAGCCGGCGCAGCGCGGCATGCGCGTCGGGGATCAGCCCGTCACCGCAGGTCTTGTCGCGCGGAAAGTCGTGCTGGTCGACGAGCAGGGTGTCGAGGCCGGCGCGGGCGAGCCACTGGGCGCAGGCGCTGCCGGCGGGGCCGGCGCCGACGACGAGGATGTCGCAGTGGCTGGGGAGTGAGGGGAGAGTGTCCATGGCGGGGCCGAGCATTGTCGCAGCCCGATACGATCAGGCCTGCCGCCGCGACCGCGGCATCGGTGGGCCCGCTGCGCCAAATGTGTCCACCATCGCAACAACGCCGACAACGCGCACCACGCCCCGCACCACGCCCCTCACCACGCCCCACGAGGCCCACGATGAGCACCATCTTCGAAAAATTGCTCGCTGGCGAATGGCCCTGCGCCAAGGTCTACGAAGACGATCTCGTCTTCGCTTTCATGGACGCCGGCCAGGTCAACGACGGCCATGTCATCGTCGCCACCAAGTCGCCGCGCGAGACCTTGCTCGATTGCACCGACGACGAGGCCGCGGCCCTGATGCGCGTGGCGCGGCGCATCGCCATCGCGGTGCAGGCGGCATTTGCGCCAGAAGGCATCACCGTGCTGCAAGCCAACAAACCCGCCGGCTGGCAGACCGTGCCGCATGCCCATCTGCATGTGCTGCCGCGTTATGCCGGCGATGGTGTCGAGCTGACCTGGCCGCGCAAGGAGCCGGGGATCGAGCGGCTGCGGGAGTTGGCAGCGCGGTTGGTGGTCGCGAGACCCTAGACTGCGGGCGGAGCGTGGCGCCCCGGCCCCGCTGCAAACCTGAACGGACAACCCCGGATGCCCACCCGCAAGAGCCCCAGCCCGGCCGCCGAAGCCGAGACCGCCGCCGGTGGCACCGAGCGAGGCGTCAAGGCGATCCACCACCGCGCCAAACGCAAGAACATCCCGCCCGCTTACCGCGCCGCCTGGCGCGGCAAGATGGAGGAAGTCAACGCCTGCATCGAAGCCCATGCCGAGGTCGAAAAACTGGTCGATCAGCCGCTCCCCGCGCCCAGCTTCGACGCGCTGTCGGGTTTCGAGAGCCTGCGCTTCGCGCGGCCCACGCGGCTGCCCGCGCAAGCACCGTGGCGGGTGGGGGTGAAGGTGATCGACCCACGCGGCAACGAAGGGCTGCGCGTCATCACGATGGCGTCGGCGTGATGAGTGGTGGGCCCAAGATCGTCATCATCGCGGGGCCGAATGGCGCCGGGAAGACCACCTTCGCGCGGGCTTTCCTGCCACAAGAAGCGCAATGCCCGCGCTTCATCAACGCCGACCTCATCGCCGCCGGGCTGTCACCTTTCGCGCCCGAGGCGGCGGCCATCAAGGCCGGGCGGTTGATGCTGCACGAGATAGCGGCGTGCGTTGCGCGGCGCGAGAGTTTTGCTTTTGAGACCACCCTGGCCGGGCAGGTGTATCTGCGGCGCATCGATGACTGGCGCCAGCGCGGCTACCGCGTGAGCCTGTTCTTCCTGCGCCTGCCGACCGCCGAGATCGCCGTGGCACGGGTAGCCGAGCGCGTGCGACAAGGCGGGCACAACATTCCGGAACCCGTGATCCGAAGGCGATTTCTGGCCGGGCGCGACAACTTCGAGCGCCACTACCGCGCGGCCGTGGATGCCTGGGCGGTTTACGACAACGCGGGCGACGAACCGATGTTGATTGAATGGGGGGAAAGGTCATGACGCAAAAGCAGCTTTCACAAGCCAGGGACAAGGACTTGCCCGCATCCCTGATTGCCATGCGCCGCGCCGCCCGCATGGCGCGCGAGCAGGCTGTGCGCACGGACACCGCCATCATCGTGATCCGCAATGATCTGCCGGTGCGCGTGACGGCCGAAGAGCTTCGCAAGGCAGGGATTCGATGATCACGGGCAGTGGCCCAACCGGAGCTGCCGATCCAGCCCGTTGACAAGCCGATCCTGTGCGCACCCTACAAGGAGCCCGACCAACACTGGCTCTACAACCGCAGCACGGGCATCCCGCGCAAAGAGCCAGGCCGGCGCGCCGTGAGCTACTGGTTCAAGAACGACCGCACCGGCAGCGCGCAGCAGAAACTTGCTTTCATCACGCGAGAAGCGAGCGACGACCTGCCGGTGGTGAATGCGCTGGGCGACGACGTGCGGCGCTGGTGCGATTCGGGCTGACGCGGCGCCAGCGAGACCACCAAGACCTTGCTGCAGCATGGTCGCGCGCAGACCGCGCGCGGCGCCTGTTCTTCTGCCAGATCGGGGCGGCCGAGACCGGTGCTGATGGCGTTGCTGCTGGCCTGCGCAACTGCGCCCCGCGCAAGACCTATGCTTTGCAGTCGATTGCTCCCGCCGATGCGCCGCCAGACTGGCCGGCGAGGCCAGTTCAGCTAGGCCTGTAGGCAAGGCTCTTCTTTATCCGTAGCGCCTGACGGTGTACCTGGGCAGACCCCACAGCGCTTTGACACGGCCAAAAAGTTCATCCACAAAAGCGACTTCGGCCGGGCCGTGCATCTTCGGCTTGACGATGTAGACGCTGCCGGCGCGGGTGTTGCGCCGCAAGCCAGAGCTCAGCGACCCAGGTTCTTCAGCCGTCCGGGCTCGACGATCTCGATCCAGTAGCCGTCGGGGTCCTTGACGAAGGCGACGTCCTTCATCTTGCCCTGCTCGGGCCGCTTCACGTAGATCACGGCGTTGTCGTCGAACCAGCGCCCGGCGGCGTCAAGGTCGGGGACCGAAAAGCAGATGTGGCCAAAGCCCTGGGGCTGCGCATTGCCGTCGTGGTACTTGAACGCAGCGTCGGTTTCGGTGCCCCAGTTGTGCGTCAGCTCCAGGATGCCACGCTGGCCGAAGGTCCAGGCCGTGCGCTCGCCGGTATCGGCGGGAACCTCTTCGCCCGGCACCGCGCGGTGCAGGAAGTAGAGCGAGAACTTCATCTCCGGGAAGTCGAGCTTGCGCAGCACGCGCATGCCGAAGATGCGGGTGTAAAAGTCCAGCGCCACGGCCGGGTCCTTCACGCGCAGCATGCTGTGGTTGAGGACGAAGCCGCTCGACGCATCGCTCGGCGCGGCGCACACGCCGGGGTGGGTTTCGGTGCTGAAGCTCATCGGCAAGGGTTCGGAAAGTGAGGGTTCTTCAGGCGACCCGCGCAGCGGCCGGCGGAAAAGGCCGCACCGACGCTGCCACCACGACCGGCACGCCTGCCACAGGCTTGCGCGGCGCCTGCTCGATCTCGAGCAGGCGCTTGCGCATGTAGCGCATGCAGGTCACGCGCAGGAACGAAGCGAAATTGGGCACCTCGCCACGGTGCGCCAGGATCTCGTCGTGGAACAGCGCAATCAGCGCATTGGTCGTGCGGCCTTCGGCTTCGGCCATCTCGGCCAGGATGTCCCAGACCATGTTCTCGAGCCGGATGCTCGTGAGCACGCCATGGATGCGGATCGTGCGCGAGCGCTGCTCGTATCCGATCGGGTCGGCCTTGACGAAGAACTCGCACATGTCGTGTCTCCTTGTTGCTGGACGGCCTCACAAGTAAATGTGGCTCTGCCACTTTCCTTGACCCCCGCGGGGGGCGGCCGGCTTTGGCCGGCCTTGGGGCGCTCAGATGGCTCGTGCCGTCATCTGCTTGGCAATGTAGTCGGCCTGCCGGATGGCCAGCGTCACGATCGTCAGCGTGGGGTTCTCGGCTGCGCCGGTGGTGAACTGGCTGCCGTCGCTGATGAACAGGTTCTTGATGTCGTGCGTCTGGCCAAAGCTGTTGCACACGCTGTCCTTGGCATTCGCCCCCATGCGGCAGGTGCCAAGGTTGTGCGTGCTCGGGTAGGGCGGCGTGCGGTAGGTCTTGACCGCGCCGGCCGCTTCGTAGACCCGCTGGCCCTGCTTGAAGGCATGTTCGCGCATTGCGATGTCGTTGTCGTGGTCGTCGAAGTGCACGTTGGGCGCCGCATTGCCCCATTTGTCCTTGACCTTGTCGTTGAGCGTGATGCGGTTGCCTTCGCGTGGCATGTCCTCGCCCACCAGCCACATGCCGGCGGTGTGGGTGTAGTTGTCCATCCACCAGCCGAAGTCATCACCCCACGCGCCGGGGTCGAGAAAAGCCGCCATGAACGGCAGGCCGAGGGCGAGCGTTTCCATCTCGTAGCCGCCGACGAAGCCGCGCTTGGTGTCGTGCTTGGCCTCGTCGCGGATGATGCCGGCCATCGTCGTGCCGCGATACATGTGCACCGGCTGCTTGAAGACGGCGTAGACCGAGCCCGTCATGTGGCGCATGTAGTTGCGCCCGACCTGGCCCGAACTGTTGGCCAGGCCGTCCTTGAATTTGTTCGACGCCGACAACAGCAGCAGCCGCGGCGTCTCGATCGAGTTGCCGGCGACGCAGACGATGCGCGCTTTCTGGCGCTGGTCCTTGCCGTCCTTGTCCTTGTAGACCACGCCGGTCACCTTGCCGGTGTCGTCGTGTTCGATGCGTGTGACGTGCGACTCGGGGCGCAGGTCCATATTGCCGGTCTTCTCGGCCTTGGGCAGCTCGACGTAGAGCGTGCTCCATTTGGCGCCGCTCTTGCAGCCCTGGAAGCAGAAGCCCAACTGCATGCAGCGACCGCGGCCGTCGCGCGGCTGGCTGTTGATCGCCATATTGCCGGTGTGCACGTCCTTGTAGCCCAGCTTCATCGCGCCGGCATGCATGACCTTGTAGTTGTTGTTGCCGGGCAGGCCGGGAATGCCATGGGTGCGCGTGACGCCCATCTTGTCTTCGGCCTGGTCGTACCAGGGTTCGAGCTCCTTGAGCGTCAGCGGCCAGTCCATCAGGTTCGCGCCCTTGATGTCGCCATAGGTCGTCCTGACCTTGAACTCGTGCTCCTGGATGCGCAGCGACGCGCCGGCCCAGTGCGTGGTGGTACCGCCGACGGTCTTGCAGATCCACGCCGGCAGGCCGGCGAAATCTTTCGCGACACGCCAGTTGCCCGAGGTGGTGCGCGGGTCAAGCCAGGCAAGCTGCCCGAAAGACTTCCATTCGTCGTTGATGAAGCTGGCGGGCGTCTGCGCCGCACCGGCCTCGAGCACGACGACCTTGACGCCTTTCTGGCACAGCTCGTTGGCGAGCGTGCCGCCGCCGGCGCCGGAGCCGATGATGACGACCACCGAGTCGTCGTTGAGTTCGAATTTGGCCATGGGTTTGTCTCCTGCCTTGGGTTCTTGCCGGGGCTGGGTTGGTATTGCGGGCGAGTCGGCGTTTCAGCCGAGGAACGGTGGCGGGCTCGCCTCCTTCGACGGCGCCGGCAGCCACTTCAGGTCTTGGAACCCGCGCGTGATGTAGCCGCCCTTCTCCCAGGCGGAGCCGGGGTAGCCGAGCGCGGCGTAGGCCATATCGTTGTCGTACAGCGAGGTGATGCACTGGCCGCGCACGGCGTTGCAGAACGGCGTGCCGGCGATGGCCTTGACGGCGGCCTTGCGCTTGTCGGCCGGTGCCTTGGCGAAGCTGCCGCCGCTGGCCTTGTCCAGGCCGGCGATGCCTTCCTTCAGCATCGCGGTGATATCGGCCTTGCCGTCGAGGTCTTTGGCCAGCAACGCATACACCGCGTCGGGCAGCTTCTTGCTCGGGTACAGCACCCGGCCCATGGCCATCAGCGCCTGGCCCTCGGCCTTGCTCAGCGTCTTCAACTCCAGCGCCCACACCGGCGACGGCGCGAGCGTGGCGAGCACCGACCCTGTGGCAATGGTGCCCATCAACACGCCCGAGCCCTTGAGGAACTCGCGCCGCGCCAGCGGCAGATCAAGCTTCGGCACGCGCCCGTCTTCTTCATGGCACCCAGCGTTGTCGGCAGGCGCCGAGGGTGCGATCGCGATCACACGCATGTCTTGTCTCCTGGTTGGCAGTCTTGCGGAAGGGCATGTTGCGCCCTGGCCAGCGACGAGTGTTGCACTCGCTCAGGTCGGGCAGGTTTTATCCTGCTACTTACAGGGGAAACCCCGCGCCGCGCCGCGGCTTGCGTTTGCCTGGTACAGGGTCGACCCGCGGTCAGCGCAGACCGTCAGGCCGTTCGGCTGTTGGCCGCTATTTGCCGCCGGCCAGGATCCAGACCGCCAGGCGCTTGGCGTCGGCCTCGGACAACTGCTGCGGCGGCATCGCCATCTGGCCCCACTTGCCGGTACCCCCGGCGCGAATGCTTTGCGCAAGTTCCGCGGTAGCGTCCTTGCCGTACTTGGCGGCGACCTCGGCATACGACGGGCCGACCAGCCTGGTCGTCGCGGCGTGGCAGCCGAGGCAGCCGTGCTTGGTGGCCAGTGCCTGGTTGGCCGCAGCCGGCGCGACGGCGGTCAGCAACAGGGCGCTGAAAAGCACGGCGCGGCGGCCAGTCGTGCGGGGGTCGGGCTGGGTCATGTCGGGAAAGTACCTCGCAAAGACAACCAAGAAGTCGCGCGACAGCAGCGGTCCGGCGCGGGCCACCAATTATTCAGGGCAGGCGCGAACCGTGGGTGATAACGCGCTACTTACACGCGGCGCTCGGCCACGCCCGGCGTCAGCCCGCTTTAACGCGTTGCCGCGCCGCATGCAGCAGCGGCTCGGTATACCCACTCGGCTGCACCAGCCCCTTGAAAACGAGGTCGCTCGCGGCCTTGAACGCCGCCGACTCGTCAAAGCGCCCGGCCATGTTGCGGTAGGCCGGATCAGCGGCGTTTTGTTGGTCGACCACCTTGGCCATGCGCTTGAGCGTGGCCTTGACCTGCTTCTTGCCGACCACCCCGTGGTGCAGCCAGTTGGCCATATGTTGGCTGCTGATGCGCAGCGTGGCGCGGTCTTCCATCAGGCCGACGTTGTGGATGTCGGGCACCTTGGAGCAGCCGACACCCTGGTCGACCCAGCGCACGACATAACCCAGGATGCCCTGCGCGTTGTTGTCGAGCTCCTGCTGGATTTCGGCCTCGCTCCATCGCGGCTTGCCCTTGATCACGGGCACCGTCAGCAGGCCGGTCAGCAGCGCTTCACGCTGCGCCGCGGCGTCGGCCTTCTTGAGGCCGGACTCGAGCCCGCGCTGCACCGCCGCGACATCGACCTGGTGGTAGTGCAACGCATGCAGCGTGGCCGCGGTCGGGCTCGGCACCCAGGCAGTGTTGGCGCCGGCCAGCGGATGCGCGATCTTCTGTTGCAGCATCGCGGCCATCAGGTCGGGCATCGCCCACATGCCCTTGCCGATCTGCGCCTTGCCCCGCAGGCCGCAGCCCAGGCCGACGAGCACGTTGTTGCGCTCGTAGGCCGCGATCCAGGCGCTGGATTTCATGTCCCCCTTGCGCAGCATCGGCCCGGCCTGCATCGCGCTGTGCATCTCGTCGCCGGTGCGGTCGAGAAAGCCGGTATTGATGAACGCCACCCGCGCCGATGCTGCCGCGATGCAGGCTTTCAGGTTGACGCTGGTGCGCCGCTCCTCGTCCATGATGCCGAGCTTGACGGTGTATTGGGCCAAGCCCAGCAGCGCTTCGACGCGGCCAAAAAGTTCGTCGGCAAAAGCGATTTCGGCCGGGCCGTGCATCTTCGGCTTGACGATGTAGACACTGCCGGCGCGGCTGTTGCGCAGGCGGGTGTCGCTGCGCTTCAAATCGTGCAGCGCGATCGTCGTCGTGACCACCGCGTCGAGGATGCCTTCTGGGATCTCGCGCGCGTCTTCGCCCCAGAGCACCGCCGGGTTGGTCATCAAGTGGCCGACGTTGCGCAAAAATAGCAGCGAGCGCCCGTGCAGCGTAACCGGTTTGCCGTCCGGTGCGGTGTATTCGCGGTCGGGGTTCAGGCCGCGGGTGAAGGTGGCGCCGCCCTTGACGACCTCTTCGGTGAGCGTGCCCTTGAGGATGCCGAGCCAGTTGCCGTAGGCCTGGACCTTGTCGTCGGCGTCGACCACGGCGACGGAATCCTCAAGGTCCAGGATCGTCGATAACGCGGCTTCGAGCACCAGGTCGCTGACACCTGCCGCGTCACTCTTGCCGATGGTCGTGCTGCGGTCGATGCGGATGTCCAGATGCAGGCCGTGGTGCACCAGCAGCACCGACTTGGGGCTCGCTGGATCGCCCTGAAAGCCGACAAACTGCGCCGGCTTGGCCAGGCCGCTGGCGGCACCCGACTTCAGCGTGACACGCAGCGCGCCGTCGACCACCGCGTAGTTTGTCGATCCGACATGCGAGCCGGTCTGCAGCGGCGCGCAGCGGTCGAGCACATGCCGCGCGTAGTCGATGACCTGGGCGCCGCGGGCCGGGTTGTAGCCGCGCTCATGTCCGGCGCCTTCGGTGGCGGGGTGCGGCAAGGCATCGGTGCCATAGAGCGCGTCGTACAACGATCCCCAGCGCGCATTGGCCGCGTTGAGCGCGTAGCGGGCGTTGGTGATCGGCACCACGAGCTGCGGGCCGGCCTGACGCGCCAGTTCGGCGTCGACGTTGTTTGTCGTGGCCTTCACCGCCGCCGGCTCGGGCACGAGGTAACCGATCTTTTGCAAGAAGGCGCGATAGCGGGCCATCTTCTTGATCGGCCCAGGGTGTTTGTGGTGCCAGGCGTCGAGCTCGGCTTGCAGCCGATCGCGCTCGGCCAGCAGCGCGGCATTTTTTGGCGCGAGGTCGTGTACCAGCGCGGCGAAGCCTGACCAGAAAGCCGCCGCGTCGACCCCGGTGCCGGGCAGGACTTGGTCGTCGATAAATGTCTTCAGGACGCTGGCGACCTGGATGCCGTGGACGGAGATGCGTGCGGTCATGGGCGTGGGCGTGGGCGTGGGCTTGGAATTGAGCGTGGGCAAGGGCTTGGACAGGGGCATGAGCATGAGCATGTACGTGGTGCCGATCAGGGCTGCGCCTCGGTGGCGAAAAAGTCGAGCACATCGCGCAGGCTGGCGCCGATGCGGGTGGGCACGGTGTCGAGCTGCTCCAGCGGCAAGCCGCCACGGTTGACCCACAAAGTGGTGTAGCCGAACCAGGTCGCGCCGATCGCGTCCCAGCCATTGCTGGAGACAAACAGGATCTCGCGCGCGGCCAAGCCCAGGGCTTGCGGGCCGAGCGCGTAGGCCGCGGGGTCGGTCTTGAAGCGCTGCACCTCGTGCACTGACAGCAGATGCTGCAACAGCCCATCGATGCCGGCGCTTCGCACCGCGACATCGAGCATCTCTGGGTCACCATTGCTCAGGATGCCGGCCGGGATGCCGCGGTCGTGCAGGGCCTGCAAGACGTCGCGGTTTTCCGGGAAGGCGCTCAGGTGCCGGTACTGGTCCATCAACTGCGCTTCGGCGTCGGCACTCAAGCCGAGCTTCAGGCGCAGCGCGGCAAAGCGCAGCGCCGCGATCGTGAGCTCCCAGAACGGCCGGTAGCGCCCGCTCATCGACACCAGCCGGGTGTACTCGATCTGCTTGTCGCGCCACAGCAGGCTGAGTTTTTCGCCATCGCCGGGAAAGATTTGTTCGGCCAGCAGCCCGACGCTGTAGACGTCGAAGAGCGTGCCGTAGGCGTCGAAGAGCACCGCCTTCGGGCGGGACTGCGGGCTTCGAGATTGCGGCATGCCGCCAATCTATGCCAGCCGCCGGCCCGCATTGCGTCACCGCAACAGGGAGCATTTGTGCGGCAAACGCAGCAATGGGCCGACACGGCGGGCCGGCCCCGGGGCCGATACCGATGCCTCGTCTTGCGCAGATCGGCTACACCGTCGCACCGCTGTCCGGCCGGGCGCTTCGTGGTACGGGGCCGGTGCACGGCCGGCGCACGCCCGATGCGTCGCCAGCGACGCTGCCGATGGCCCGAAAGTCTGCCCCACACATTGATCCAAAGCGAAAGAAAAACATGCGCCACACACCAGCCGCAACCACCCGCCCCTCACCACGCCGCAGCGCGGTAGCCCTGGCCTCGATCGGCGCGCTGGCCGCGCTGGGCAGCCTGCCCACCCCGGCCGCGGCGCAGACCGCGGCCGGCACCAGCACCGAAACGATCACGATCATCGGCTCGCGCCGTGCCACGCCGAGCGCATCGTCGACCGAGACCACCGCGCCAGTGGATATCTACTCGCTGAGCAAGGCCGCCGAAGGCGGCGGTCAGTTCGACCTGGCGCAGACGCTGCAATTTGTCTCGCCTTCGTTCAATTCGACGCGCCAGACCGGCGCCGATGGCGCCGACCTGATCGACTCGGCGGCGCTGCGGGGCCTGGGCTCCGACCAGACGCTGGTGCTCGTCAACGGCAAACGCCGCCACACGGTGTCGCTGGTGAATATTTTCGGTGCACGCAACCGCGGCGCCACTGGCACCGACATGAACGCCTTTCCGATGCTGGCGGTCGACAACGTGCAGGTGCTGCGTGATGGCGCGGCAGCGCAGTACGGGTCCGACGCTATCGCCGGTGTCATCAACGTGGTGCTCAAAAAACGCGCCGGCTGTGAGGCCGTGGCGGCCTACGGCCAGTACAGCGCGGGCGACGGCAAGAACAGCCTGCTCAGCGCGTACTGCGGCGTCAAGCTCGGCGACGCGAACCTGGGCCTGACCGGTGAGTGGCTCGACCGCGGCCGCTCCAACCGCGCCGAGCCCGGCAACCCGCGCATCATCGGCGACAGCAAGGTCAACAACCAAACTTTCTACCTCAACGGCGAATTGCCGGTCGGCGCGGGCGCCATCTACGTCACCGCCGGGCTGCAGAACCGCGATGCCTCGTCGGCCGCGTTTGCGCGTGGCGGCATCGGCTCCGACGATATCCCGTCGCGCAATTCGGCGGCGATGTACCCCGATGGCTTTGTGCCCTTCATCAACGGCAAGATCGAAGATCGCTACGCCATCCTCGGCTGGCGCGCGAGCCTGGGAGACTGGACGATGGATCTGTCGCAGACGCAGGGCAGCAACCGGCTGCGCTACGACATCGGCCGCACGCTGAATGCGTCGATCGCCAACCTGGACCTGGTCAATGGCGGCGCTGGCATCAGCCCGGCGGCTTTTGACGCCGGCGGTTTTGGTTTTGTACAGTCGACGACGAACCTCGACTTCAGCCGTTTGCTGCCCGGCCTGCTCGGCAACAACCTCGCCTTCGGTGCCGAGTTGCGCCGTGAGAAGTACGACATCGTCGCCGGCGAGCCGGGTTCATACAACGATGTCGACGGGGTTGGCGTCGGCGGCAACGCCGGCAGCCAGGGCTTCCCGGGTTTCCAGCCCGGCGACGTCACGAACAAACGGCGCAGCAGCAAGGCGCTGTACGCCGAACTCGAGTCGCAGCTGACGAAGGAGATCACGACCCAGGTCGCGCTGCGCACCGAGCAGTACAGCGACTTCGGCCGCACCACCAACGGCAAACTCGCGGCCAGTTTCAGGGCCAGCCCGGCGTTGCTGCTGCGCGGCGCGGCAAGCACCGGCTTTCGCGCGCCGAGCCTGCAGCAGGCACACTTTTCGTCGACCTTCACCGACTTCATCAGTGGCGTGCCGCTCGACGTGGTGCTGGCTCCGAACGGCGGCACGATCGCCAACGCGGCGGGCATCCCGAAGCTCAAAGAAGAGCGCTCGAAAAGCCTGACCCTCGGCATGACCTTCAAACCCGCCGCCGAATGGGCGCTGACGGCCGACCTGTACCAGATCAATATCCGCGACCGCATCGTGCTGTCGGGCCGCTTCGACGCCGACAACTACCCCGCGCTGGGCACGATCCTGCAAGACCTTGGGGTTGGCCAGGCGCAGTTTTTTGTGAACTCGGTGGACACCCGCACCACCGGTCTGGACCTGACGATTTCGCACAAGGCCAGCGGCGTCTGGGGCGGCGCGCTAAATACGTTTCTGGCCTTCAACCAGAGCAAGACGCGGGCGACAGCGATCCACGCGCCGCCGGCGCTGGCGGGCTTCGAGGACGTGCTGCTGTCGGAGCGAGAGCGCCTGTTCCTGGAGCAAGGCGGCCCAAGCACCAAGGCCACGCTGGCGTTCGAGTTCAGCCGCGGCGCCTGGAGCACCGATTTCAAAATCATCCACTTTGGCGCGCAGACCCTGGGCACCTTCTCGGGCACCGCCAACGGCGTGCCGAATGCGCATTACGCGCCCAAGACGTCGGCCGATCTGGCGTTTACGCTGGCGCTGTCGAAGGACACCAAATTCAGCTTCGGCGGCAACAACATCCTGAACGTCAAACCGAGCAGCCAGGACGCCAACGAAACCGACAACGGCTTCAAGTACGACAGTGTGCAATTCGGCCTCAACGGCGCGTCGTACTTCGCGCGCCTGCACATCAAGTTCTGATCTACCGGCAGGCAGGCCCGCGGCAGTTCGCCGCCGCCTACCGCCCGCGCAAGTGCGCCGGCGTCTCGAGCCGTTTTGCCAATGTCGAAAGCACCAGCGTCAGCACCAGGTACACCGCCGAGATCAGCAAGTAGGGCTCCCAGTAGCGCGAATAGGCGCCGGCAACGGTGCGCGCGGCCAGCGCCAGCTCCGCCAGGCCGATGGCCGAGACGAGGGACGAATCCTTGATCAGCGTGACGCCTTCATTCACCAGCGCGGGCACCATGCGCCGGAACGCCTGCGGCAGCACCACGAAACGCATCGCCTGGGCATGCGACAGGCCGACGCTGTACGCGGCCTGCGTCTGGCCGCCGTGGATGCTCTGGATGCCGGCGCGAAAGATCTCGCTGATGTAGGCCCCGGCGTTGAGCGTCAGCGCCAGCGCGCCGGAGAAGAACGCGCCATGTTCCTGGCGGAAGGTGCGCGCGGCGTCGCCGCTCAGCAAGAGGCCGCCGTCGGGGTGAATCAGCGCCGGCATCAGCGCAAAGTGCACCAGCAAGATCTGCACGAACAGCGGCGTGCCGCGGAAAAAGGTGACGTAGGCGACGGTGACGGCGCGCGCGATCTTCAGGCCCCAGGCCAGCAGCAGGGAACGTGGCATCGGCGCATCAGCAGAGCTGCTGGTCAGGCCGAAAACGATGCCGAGCACCATGCCGAAGCCGATCGCCACCAGGGTCAGCTCGACCGTCATCCACAGTCCGCTGACAAACAGTGGCCCGTAGCCGGCGAGGATCTCCCAGCGAAGATCCATCGCCGCAGCCCCTTACCTGGAGGCCGCTGGCGCCGGCGCTGCGGCGGCCGCCGGCGCCGCGCCGAAGTACTTGGCGTAGATCGTGTCGTAGCTGCCGTCGGCCTTGATCGCGGCGAGGCCCTGGTTGAGCTTGCCGAGCAGCTCGGCATTGCCCTTCTTGACCGCGAAGCCGTATTGCTCGGGCACGAAGGCCTTGTCGCTCACGGTCTTGAACCTGGCACCGGCGTTGTTGGCGACGTAGTTGATGACCACGCCGTTGTCGGCGACGACAGCATCGACGCCGCCGGCTTCGAGCTCCTTCAAGGCCAGCGGCGTCGACTCGAAGCGCCTGATCGAGGCGCTGGTCTTGCCGAGCAGCTTCGTCACGGCTTCGTCGCCGGTGGTGCCGGTCTGCACGCCGACCTTGCGCTTCTTCAGATCGTCGAACGTAGCGATCTTGCTGTCGGCCTTGACGGCGATGAGTTGCACCGCATCGAAGTACGGGTCGCTGAAGTCCATCGTCTGCTTGCGCTCGGCGGTGATCGTCACCGACGAGGCGATCATGTCGCGGTCGCCCTGGCCGAGGGCGTTGAAGATGCCTTCCCACGGCGTATTGACGTACCTGACCTCGATGCCCGCCTTCTTCGCCGCGGCATTCAAGACGTCGATCGTCAGGCCGACGATCTCGCCTTTTTCGTTCTGGCTCTCGAAGGGCGCGTAGGCGGCGTCGGTGCCCACGACATAGATCTTGGCAACCGGCGCGGGCGCTGCGGCCGACGCGGATGCGGCTGCGCTGGGCGCGGGCGACGGCTCTTTTTTGCCACAGGCGGCGAGCAGCAGGCCGGCGGCGATGAGGCCGGTGACCTGCAAAAATTGGCGGATGGTCAGGCGCATGGTCGGATGGTTTTGCGGTCACTACGAAGGGGCGCAGTTTAAGGGCCCGCAGCGCGGCCGCGGCCACCGCCATACGCTTGGTCGACCCGGCGATGGGGTCGCGCAAATCATCATGAATGCGCGCACCTGACGCCCGCAATCGACCACCGTGGTGGCCTGATTCAAACCCCGCGTCGGCATAATGGCCGACGATGGACAAGCTCAAGCAGATCGAATCGTTTGTGGCAGTAGCTGTCAAAGGCAGCCTGACGGCGACCGCGCATGCCGAAGGCGTTGCGCCAGCGGTCATCGGCCGGCGCATCGACGCACTCGAAGAGCGACTTGGCGTGAAACTGCTCGTGCGCACCACGCGCAAGATCACGCTGACCCATGAAGGCAGCGCATTTCTCGAAAACTGCCAGCGTCTGTTGGCCGATCTGACGAATGCCGAATCCAGCGTCAGTGCCGGCGGCGTAAAAGCGAGTGGCCACTTACGTGTGACCGCGCCGGCGGGTTTCGGGCGCCGGCATGTGGCGCCGCTGGTGCCTCGATTCATCCAGCAGCACCCCGATGTCAGCGTCTCGCTGAACCTGTCGGACCGGGTCGTCGATATCGTCAACGAAGGTTTTGACTGCGCGGTCCGGGTCGGCGATCTGCCGGATTCCAACCTGATCAGCGTACGCCTGGCCGACAACCGCCGGCTGTGCGTGGCCGCGCCGGCTTACCTCAAGCGCGCCGGCGTGCCGGCGCAGCCGATCGAGCTGTTGCGCCACGAGGGCCTGACCTTGAGCTCTGACGCGAGCCAGACCCGCGGCTGGGCCTTCATGATCGACGGCGTGCTGACCCATCTGCGCCCGCGCGGTCGTGTCGACTGCAGCGACGGCCAGGTGCTGCACGACTGGTGCCTGGCCGGGCTCGGGCTGGCCTGGCGCAGTACCTGGGAAGTGCAGGCCGATGTCACCGCCGGGCGGCTGGTCAGCGTGCTCGACGACTTTGCGGCGCCGCCGAACGGCATCTACGCGGTGTTCCCGCACGCCAAACACCTGCCGTTGCGGGTGCGGCTGTGGATCGACTTCGCGAAACACTCTTTTGGCGACGCCGCCTACTGGCGGCGTGCCGAGGCCAGCGGCAGCAGCGGCTGAAGCGCACACAAAAAAGCCCGGCTGCTTGATGCAGCCGGGCTTTTCGGTCTCAACCGCAGCGCGCGACGCGCTCGGCGATTACTTCTTCGGGCCAGACGCGGCAGCCGGCGCGGCGGCAACCGCCGGCTTGGCGGCGACTGCCGGGGTTGCCGGGGCAGCGGCGGCGGCAGGCTTGGCAGCTGCCGGGGTGGCGCCGGCCTTTTCGTCGGCCATGCACTTCTTGACGTGGCTGTTTTTCGCGGCGCCAGCGAGCTTCTTGTCAGCCGCAGACTTTTCGCACGCCGGGCTGGCGGCGGCCTTCGGAGCAGCACCACCGGCATCGGCAACGCACTTCTTCACAAAGCTGTTCTTCGCCGCGCCAGCGAGTTTTTTCTCAGTCGCCTTCGTGTCGCAATCGGCCTTTGCGTCGGCCGCGTACGCGGTGCCGGCAAACAGGCCAAAGGACAGCAGCACAGCGGTGATCAGGGCTTTCATCAGGGAGTCTCCTCGGGAGGTGGTGGTGTGGTCTTGCGCCCGGAGAGTCCGGGCGGCCGGGAGCGATTGCAGCAGAGCGCAAGCCCCTCGACAAGACGACAAACGCCAGCCGGCCCCGCCCGGAGGACAGGTTTTACCCCCGGACACACCAAGCGGGTACAGGGCTGATCGTGGCGGCTCTAAGCCGGCCGGCGCGCAGACTTGGCGATCGTTTCCTGGGCAGCGTGCAGCCGGGCCACGAGCACGCGGATGAAAGCGGCGTCGAAGAGCGAGCGCGTGCCCATCGACAACTGGCGCAGCGATTCCGGCGTGAAAGAGATCGTCGTCGCCGGTGTGCTGACCACGACGTCGGCACTGTGCGTGCGCAGCTCGGGGTTCGGCGCCAGGTAGGCCATCTCGCCGACCGACGTGCCGGTGGCCATCTGCGCCACCCGCTGGCCGTCGCGAAAGACATCGACCTCGCCCTGCGTCAGGATGTGGAAGGTATTGCCCTTCTGCCCGCGACGGTAGAGCGCATCGCCAAAACCAAAACGCTGCCAGCGTGCGCGATGCACCACTTCCCAGATTTCGACATCGCCGAAGTCGCGGAAAAACTCCAGCGAGCGCAGCAGGTTGAAGCGCTCGGAGTCGAGCACCGACTGCAGCGCGGCGCGCGGCACTTCGCGGCGTGCGACCAGCGCCGACAGGTCCTGCGCAAAGTCGTCCCATTGGGCGTGGCGGTCATCGCGGTTGCGTGACAGCGCGCGCCGCACCAGCGCGTCCAGCGCCGGCGTCACGCCTTCACGCAGCCCCGTCAGCGGGGTGATTTCGCCGTGGTAGATCTGGTACATCAGCGCGGGCTGCGCCTGCGCATCAAATGGCGGCCGCCCGGCGATCAGGTGGTACAGCACCGCGGCCAGCGAATACAGGTCAGCGCGGCAATCGAGCGCGCCGCCGTCGAGCTGCTCCGGCGACATATAAGCCAGCGAGCCGACCCGAAAGATCTGCGTGCGTTCGGAGTCGAGATTGAGCACGCTGCCGAAGTCGCTGATCTTGACGTCGACGACGTCGTCGCCATTCATCACCGCGAGCAGGTTGGCCGGTTTGACATCACGGTGGATCAGGCCCTGGCGCCAGCAGTAACCCAGTGCCATCGCACACTTGAAGCCGATTTCAACGATCTGCTCCAGCGACAGCAAGGCGTCGGCGCGGCAGAAACGCCGCAGCGTCACGCCGGGTACGTACTCCATCACCAGATAGGGCATCGGCAGTTCGGCGACGGCGTCGAAGAGCTGCACGACGTTGGGGTGATGCAAGCGGCCGACGAGCGCTGCTTCGGCGGCGAAGAAGTGCGGCGAGAAATGGCCCTCGGGTGTGTCCGCCTCGAGGCCGGCCCGCACACGCTTGATCGCGACGTCGCAGTCGCGAAAGTCGTCGTGGGCCAGGAACACCTCGCTGGTCGCGCCTTCGCCAAGCAGCGCGCGAACGGGATACTTGCCGATATGCGCTGGCAGCGTACCCGGCTCGGCTTGGGTGAAGTTCAGTGCTTGGCGGGCGGACATGGGCTTGGAAATTCAGCGGTTCGCCGACGACAAGGCGGACGGCGCAGCGATCTTGCCGGCCGCGCACGCCGCCGATGCCACGAACAGCGCGGCATTGCACTGCTTGATGCGGGGCAGCATCGGCCCAGCGGCGGCGTGCCGCTGGCCCCGGGACGGGACCAAGCGCACCCGTAGAATCAGCAGCATGTTGAAGGCCCGCCAAGAGCTGCTCGACGCGTTGCGCTCGGCGCTTGCGGAGATCGGCGCCGAACCATCGCCGACCGCGACCACGACCGCGACCAACCCCGCGACCGAACGCGCGACGGAAAGCGCCACCGATGCCGCGACGGATATCACAACCGCCGCCGCGCCGATTCCTGCGCCCACCAGCACACCGGCCGTGGTCGCGGCTTTCGAGTCGCCGCGGCAGCCTGTGCACGGCGACCTCGCCATCACCTGCGCGATGCCGCTGGCCAAGGCGCAACGCAAAAATCCGCGCGAGGTGGCGCAGGCGCTCGTCGAATCGCTCAGTCGTCAGCCGGCGGTGCAGCGCTGGGTCAAGGCGCTCGAGATCGCCGGCCCGGGGTTCATCAACCTGCGTTTGTCCGACGCTGCCAAGCAGTCGGTGGTCGACGAGGTGCTGGCCGCGGCAGCGCGGTTCGGCTTCCAGGCGCCCAACGGCAAACAGGTGATGGTCGAGTTTGTCTCGGCCAACCCGACCGGCCCGCTGCACCTTGGCCACGGCCGGCAGGCGGCACTCGGCGACTCGATGTGCAACCTGCTCGCCACCCAGGGCTGGCAGGTGCACCGCGAGTTTTATTACAACGATGCCGGGGTGCAGATCGCCACGCTGGCCACGTCGACCCAGGCACGGCTCCAAGGCCTGCAGCCCGGCGACGCCGGCTGGCCCGAGGCCGCCTACAACGGCGACTACATCGCCGATATCGCGGCCGACTTCCTCGCAGGCAAGACCGTGCGCGCCGACGACCGCGAATTCACCGCATCCGGCGACGTGAGCGACCTCGACGGCATCCGCCAGTTTGCGGTGGCCTATCTGCGCCACGAGCAAGACCTCGACCTGCAGGCCTTCGGCGTGCGCTTCGACCACTACTACCTCGAGTCGGGGCTGTACACGCAGGGCCGCGTCGATGCCGCGGTGCAGCGCATGGTGGCGTCGGGCAAGACCGAAGAGCGCGACGGCGCGCTGTGGCTGCGCGCCACCGAGTACGGCGACGACAAGGACCGCGTGATGCGCAAGTCCGATGGCAGCTACACCTACTTCGTGCCCGACGTGGCTTACCACCTGCACAAGTGGGAGCGTGGTTTTGTCAAGGTCATCAATGTGCAGGGCGGTGACCACCACGGCACGGTTGCGCGGGTGCGTGCCGGCCTGCAGGCCGCGGGCGCCGACGTGCCGCCGGGATACCCCGACTATGTGCTGCACAAGATGGTCACCGTGATGCGTGGCGGACAGGAGGTGAAGATCTCCAAGCGCGCTGGCGCCTACGTGACGCTGCGCGACCTGATCGACTGGACCAGCCGCGACGCGGTGCGCTTTTTCCTCGTCCACCGCAAGGCCGATACCGAGTTTGTCTTCGACGTCGACCTGGCGCTCAAGGCGAACGACGAAAACCCGGTTTTTTATGTGCAGTACGCGCATGCCCGCATCTGCTCGGTGATCAAACAATGGGGCGGTGATGTCGCCACGCTCGCGCAGTCCGACTTGGGCCGGCTCACCGCGCCGAGCGAGAGCGCCTTGATGCTCAAGCTGGCCGAATATCCGGCGATGCTCACGCGCGCCGCGGCCGACCTGGCGCCGCACGATGTGGCCTTCTATCTGCGCGACCTGGCGGCGGCCTTCCACACCTGCTACGCAGCCGAGCGTTTTCTTGTCGACGACGCCGCGCTGGCGCGCGCCAGGATGGCCCTGCTCGCCGCGGTGCGCCAGGTGCTGCGCAACGCACTGGCGCTGCTCGGCGTCAGCGCGCCGGCGTCGATGGGCCGCGAAGGGCTGTCGACCACAGTCCAGGCCACGACCGGCAGCCCACAACCTGAAACGCGCAGCCCGCAGCCGCCAGCGAGTGAAGAATGATCCAGTCTGAACGTGGTGGTTTTGTCCTCGGCCTGATCGTCGGCCTGCTCATCGGGCTGGCGCTGGCGCTGGGTGTGGCGCTGTACGTGACCAAGGTGCCGGTGCCTTTTGTGAACAAGGTGCCACAACGCTCGCCCGAGCAAGACGCCGCCGAGGCCGAGCGCAACAAGACCTGGGACCCCAACGCACCGCTGGCCGGCAAGGCGCCGCTGAAGACGGTGGCGCCGGCGGCATCAGCCGCTGCACCCACTGCGCCGGCAGCCGCCGCGGCCATTGCGGCCGCACCCGCAGCGGCGAAACCACCCGCTGCCGGGGCTACGCCACGCGATCCGGCGGCGATCCTTGCCGGCGC
The DNA here is from genome assembly GCA_043755615.1 of Betaproteobacteria bacterium. Classification (GTDB taxonomy): domain Bacteria; phylum Pseudomonadota; class Gammaproteobacteria; order Burkholderiales; family Burkholderiaceae_C; genus Rubrivivax. The sequence continues at coordinate 1,614 of JAYUSP010000530.1, read as the reverse complement.
GGCGCCGGCCGCAGCGCCCGCGCCCGCGCCCGCAATTGCGCCGCGGTCAGCCAAACCGGGCGCTGATCCGTTTATCTACTTTGTCCAGGCCGGCGCCTTTCAGCGCGCCGAGGACGCACAAGCACAACGCGCGAAGGTCGGCATGCTGGGTATCGAATCGAAGATCATCGAACGTGAGCAGGCCGGCCGCACCGTCTACCGCGTGCGTGTCGGCCCGTTCGACAAACAAGCCGATGCCGACGGCGCCAAAGAGCGCCTGGCCGGCGCCGATGTCGATGCGGTGCTGGTGCGGGTCGAGCGGCCGACGCAGTGAGACCTGCCAGCGCGCGGGAGCTGAAGGCCGATTGAACTCCGACGACACGCCCCAACTCCACCTTGTTCCCAATCTTGTTGTCACCCGTTGCGAGAGCCCTCATCCATGAACCGTCGTGATTTTTCCGCCTTGATCGGCGTGGCCGGTGTCGGCCTTGGTGCTGCTGGCGCTGGCAACGCGTGGGCCCAGGGCGGGCCCGTCGAGGGCACCCACTATGTGCGCCTGTCGCCGCCGGCGTCGGTGCTCGCGCCAGCCGGCAAGATCGAAGTTGTCGAGTTTTTCTGGTACGGCTGCCCGCATTGCAATGCGCTGGAGCCAACCCTGGACGCGTGGCTCAAAACCCTGCCGGCTGACGTCGCATTCCGGCGCGTGCCGGTCGGTTTCAGTGCGGTGCACGAGTCCCACCAGCGGCTTTTTTATGCGCTCGAAGCGATGGGCCAGCTCGAAGCGCTGCACAAGCGTGTCTTCGCTGCCATCCACACCCAGCAGCAGCGCCTGGACAAAGAGAGCGACCAGATCGCCTTTGTCACCAAAAACGGCGGCGACGGGGCCAAGTTCACCGAGATGCTGAAGTCGTTTTCAGTACAGACCAAGGCCAAGCAAGCCAAGCAGCTGTCGGCCGCTTACAAGATCGACGGCGTGCCGGCGCTCGGTGTGCAGGGCCGCTTCTACACCGCGGGCTCGCTCGCCGGCGGCAACAGCCAAGCACTGGCGGTGACCAACTTCCTCATCGACCGGGTGCGCAAGAACACCTGACGCATCGCCTCGCGGGCCAGCCCCGCAGTTGCGGCTGCCGCAACGTGTGGCGCGATCACGCTGGCAAGCGGAGGGTTGTGGCTAGAATGGCCTGCAATTTCCATGCCGCTCGAATGTCCCTCTTGCCTCGCCCGCCCTGCACACTTTTCAAGCTGCCGCTGATCGCCGCCGCCATTGCGGTGACCTTGGCAGCAGCCCTGGCCGCCATCAGCCCGGCGCAGGCTGAAAAAGCCGACCGCAGCAAGCCGATGGTGATCGAGGCCGACAAGCCCGGCAGCGTCGACGTGCAGCGCCAGATCATCGTCTTCAACGGCAATGTCGTGATCTCGCAGGGCACGATGGTTATCCGCGCCGACCGCGTCGAGGTCCGCGAAACACCCGACGGCTACCGCACCGCCAACGCCATCGGCGCTGCCGGCCGGCCGGCCAGCTACCGGCAAAAGCGCGACACCGGCGACGAGTCGGTTGAAGGTTTTGCCGACCGGATCGAATTCGACGCGCGCGCAGATGTGCTGCGCTTCAGCGGCAACGCGTCGGTGCGCAGG
>JAYUSP010000529.1:0-3109 GCA_043755615.1 Betaproteobacteria bacterium | reverse complement strand
CCAACACTGGGGGTGAGCCAAATCGTGACGTCAGGCCCGAGCGGCCGTCAAAACGCTGACCCTTGCAGGAGCAAACCCCATGAAGTTGACCCACATTGTCCAGGCTCTCGTGCTGCTGGGCATGTCCTCCATCGCGCTGGCGCAGGCTCCCGCCGCGCAGCGCATAGAGATCACCGGCTCGAGCATCAAGCGCATCCAGACCGAAGGTGCGCTGCCGGTACAGGTGATCCGCGCCGAGGAGATCGCGCGCTCGGGCATCACCAGTGCCGAGCAACTCGTGGCCACCTTGTCGGCCAACGGCAATGGTGTCGACAACATGATCAGCAACCAGGGCGGTGACTTCCTGAACAGCCTGATCAACAGCGGCCGCAGCGGCAACAACGGCTCCGCGGCCGCCTCGCTGCGCGGCCTGGGCGCGCAGAACACGCTGGTGCTGTTGAATGGCCGCCGCGTCGCGGCACATGGGTTGAACGGCAAATCGGTGGACCTGAATTCGATACCGATGGCGGCCATCGACCGCATCGAAATCCTGAAGGACGGCGCTTCGGCGATCTACGGCACCGATGCCATTGGCGGTGTCATCAACTTCATCCTCAAGCGTGACTACACCGGGCTCGAGGCCTCGGCGTTTGCCGACATCACGCAGGCCGGCGGTGGCCACATCTACCGCGGCAGCCTGGTCTTCGGCACCGGCACGCTCGAAAGCTCGGGCTTCAACTTCCTTGCCAGCCTGACGGTCGACAAACAAGACCGGCTGCGCGGGTCGCAGCGAGACTTCCACAACGGTTTCCAGCCCGAGCGGGGCCTGGCGCCGGATACCACCGGCACGCCCTTTGCCACCATCGCGCAGGCCGGCGGCACGGCACTCGGCGCGCGCTTCACCTACCCGGCTGGCACGGTATTGCCGAGCGGCTATGTACAGCCACCGGGCACGGTGCCGGCGGGCGGTTTCACGCAGGGCCTGCCGGTCACCACCTTCAACCGCGTCAGCCCGCACAACCTGCCCGGCGGGCCGGGCTGCGAGACGGCGGCCAACACTTACGGCTACCGTGGCGATGTCACGGGATTCCACAACAGCGACGCGACTTGCACCTACGACTACGGCAAGGACTGGAGCCTTCAGCAGCCGGTCGACCGGCTCAATTTTGTCGGCCGCGGCACCTTCAAGCTGGGTGCCAACCACACCGGCTTTGTCGAGCTGACGGCGGCCAAGGTCACGTCCAAGGCCGAGTACGCCCCCAACCAGATCACCACTGCCGCACGCGGCGCCAACTATCCCGCAGGCGGGCCGTACTACAAGGACCTCACCGGCCTGGTGCCCGGCTTCAACAACACCTTGCCGATCCGCATCCGCTGGCGCTGCCTCGAATGCGGGCCGCGCCGGCAGGACACCGAATCCGAGACGATGCGCCTGATGGTTGGTGCCGAAGGTGTGCTTGCCGGCTGGGATTACCGCGTCGGTGTCTCCACCGCGAGCAGCAAGGCGTCAACCAACTATCTCGATGGTTATCTCGACGAGGTCAAGTTCAAGGCCGCGATGGAAACCGGCCTCATCAACCCCTGGCTCGCACCTGGGCAAACCCAGACCGCCCCGGCGCTGGCGCTCATCGATGGTGCCAAATTCCGCGGCGCGCTGTATGGCGGCGAAGCGTCGCTGAAGCAGATCGACGCGGTGGTTTCGCGCGAACTCTTCGACCTGCCGGCCGGCAAGCTCGCGGGTGCGCTGGGGCTGGATATCCGCAAGGAAAGTTTCCAGTTCCGCGACGGCACGAGCAACCACCCGATCATCATCGGTGCCGGCTCGCCGGCCACGCTGGACAAGGCCGACCGCGATATCACAGCGGTGTTTGGTGAACTGCAAGTGCCGATCTTCAAGAATTTCGAAGCGCAACTCGCGGTGCGCAACGACAAGTACAGCGACTTCGGCGGCACCACCAATCCGAAGATCGGGCTGCGCTGGCAACCGATGCCGCAGCTGCTCTTCCGTGGCTCGGTGGGACGTGGCTTCCACGCGCCGGACTTCGGGCCGCTGTTCGAAGGCGCCACGCAGGGCCAGTTCACGAGCGACATCAACGACCCGGTGTTGTGCCCGACCGGCGGCACCGGCAACGGCTGCAATATCCGCCCGGCGACATTGAACGGCGGCAACCCGAACTTGCGCCCGGAGAAGTCCAAGCAGTGGTCGATCGGTGTCGTGGTCGCGCCCAACGACGCCGTCAGCGCCAGCGTCGACCTCTGGCAAGTCGAGGTCAACGACCGCATCGCCAACCGCACGCCGCAAGAAGTGCTCGACAACCCGGTGGCGCTGGCGGAATACATCGTGCGCCTGCCCGACGGCACGATCGACTATGTGCGCGGCGGCTGGCTCAACGTCGCCGGCGACAAGGTCAAGGGCGCCGACGTCAACGTGACCCTGAACTTCAATACCGGCCTGGGCCGTTTTGCGGCCAAGCTCGACGGCACCTACCTCGACAGCTACAAGACCCGCAAGTTGTCCACTGACCCCTGGTCGGAGCGGGTCGGCGAGTTTGGTGACTTCGACTTCTTGTGGGACTTGAAGCTGCGCTGGAAACACAGCGCCAGCCTGACCTGGACCCAGGGCCCGTGGAGCGCCACCGTGGCGCAAACCTATTCGACGGGCTACAAGGCCGAGGTTGACGGTTATGGCAGCGGTGTCGTGCCGCCGAACTACAGCACCAAGGTCAGCTCGTACACCCTTCACGACGCATCGCTCACCTTCACCGGCATCAAAAACGCGACCTTCACGCTGGGCATCAAGAACCTGTTCGACAAGGACCCGTCGTTCTCCGGGCACAACGTCGACAACGTCGCCGGTGCCGGCTGGGACGCGCGGGTCGGCAATCCGCGCGGGCGCGCCTTCACGCTGCGGGTGAACTACAAGTTCTTCTGAACTTTCGCGCCTGCCTGCCAACGCGGGGCCTCATGGGGGCCCCGCGTTTTTTCTCGGGCACCATCACGCCGTGCTGTCGCTGCTGCTGAAAAAACTCGCCTCCCTGTTGCCGACGCTGCTCGGCATCACGCTGGTCGCCTTCGCGCTGATCCGGCTGATCCCGGGCGACCCGATCGAGGTCATGGTCGGCGAGCGCCG
>JAYUSP010000528.1:0-9410 GCA_043755615.1 Betaproteobacteria bacterium | reverse complement strand
CTCATGAACACGAATCGCCGCCACCTTCTGCACCTCGCAGCTCTCTCGACAACGGCCTGGGCCTTGCCCGGCCACAGCGCCGCCGCGGTCACCGAACGTTCCGGTTCGCCGGATCGCAAAGTCACCCACAAGACCTTCTGGAACAACACCCTCAGCTGCGACAACGCGGCCGTGCCGGTGTCGCAGCGAAGCACCCGCCTGGCCACGCTCGAAGACTTCGGCGGCGCATCGCAATGCACGATGCTGAAGAACTCCGTCGAAGGCCCGTTCTACTTCTGCACCAATCCGGGCGTCGCCGACATTGCACGCGGACTGCCGGGCGCGCCGCTGGTCATCGCCCTGCGTGCCGTCAACGCGGCCACCTGCCAGCCGATCCCCGATGCAGTCATCGACGTTTGGCATTGCGACGCCGGCGGTCTGTACTCCGGACACAACCTGGCGGTGGACGAAGCGATCCAGGCGACGAGCCACACGCCGCCTGTCAACGGCGACCGCCATTGCCGTGGCGCGCTGCGCACCGACGCCGATGGCATCGCCGAGTTCCGCAGCATCTATCCCGGGTACTACGTCGAGCGCGCGATCCACATCCACTTCAAGGTCCACATCGGCAACCGCGCTTTCATGACCAATCAGGCCCTCTTGCCGGAGTCGGACAACGCCGCCGTGATGGCCATGGCGCCCTACAACAGGCCGCGCAAAGGCAAGCGCATCGCCAACGCGCAAGAGGCGGATTGGGGCCTGCCGACGATGAAGGTCACCCTGCGTCAGCAGACCCGGCTCGTGGTCATGGATCTGGCGCTTTCGGTCTGACGAATCGTTCGGCGACGCGAGACTTCCCAAACTCGCCCGAGGGGCGCTGAAGATGGCCCGCATGGTCGGCCTCGTTCATACGACGGTGCCGATCGATGCCGCGCTGGTTTCAATCCTCAGTCCGGCATCGTGTAGTTCAAGGTCATGCGTCCGCCGTCGACGACGACGATCTCGCCGGTGACGTAGCTGGCGGCATCGCTTAGCAGGAACGCGGTGACATCGGCGATCTCTTCGGGCTCGCCCAGGCGGCGCATCGGCGTGCGGCTCATGATGCGTGCGCGCGCCGCGTCGCTGCCGAGCACCGCGTTGCGCGCCAACTCGGTGGCGATCGTGCCCGGCGCGACCGCATTCACGCGGATGCCGCGGTCGACCAGCGCCAGCGCCATCACCCTTGTGAGCTGGTTGATCGCGCCCTTGCTGGCGTTGTAGCTGGCGATCGTCGGGATCGCCATCACGCCGTTGACCGAACTCATGTTGACGATCGCGCCGAAACCCTGGCCGCCGGCATTGGCGGTCATGGCGCGCGCCACCGCCTGGCCGACCAAAAAGGCGCCCTTGACGTTGACCGCGATCACCGCGTCCCAATCGGCTTCGGTGATATCGAGAAACTCCGCGGCCTTGAAGATGCCGGCGTTGTTGACGAGTGCATCGACATGGCCGAACTGCTTGATCGTCGTGGCCAGTGCGGCATCGACTTCGCGCTTGTCGGAGACATCGCAGTGCAAGTACAAGGTCTGCGCGCCTTCATCGCGCAGTTGCGCGGCGAGTTTTTCACCGGCGGCGTCGGCCCGGTCCCACAGCGACACCGCAGCGCCATCCCGCGCCAGCCGCCGCGCGCAGGCCTCGCCGATACCCTGCGCGCCGCCAGTGATCACCGCAACGCGGCCTTCGAGGTGAAACTGAACTTTGGACATGAGGGTGGTCGCTCGTGGGTCGCTCGTGGGTCGATCGCTGGCGGTGGCTGACGGTTGGTGCCGGTTGGTGCCGGTTCAGGCCGCAGGCTTGCGATCCAGCCACACCGCCATGCCTTGTGCATTGAGCTCGATATCGATCGCCAGTAGTTCGGCGACTCGCGCGCGATCGAAGTCGCAGCCATGTTCGGCGATGCGGCCGGCGTAGATGTCGAGCAGCCCGGCCTTCAACAAGGCATGCCGGTCGGGCGCGTCGCGCAGCCGCACGCCGAGCGCCACCATCTGGTCGAGCTGGCCTTGCAGCAGGCCGGCCAGGCGCTGGACATCGCTGACGCGGCCGTAGTGCGTGACGTACATGCAGACCGGTTCCTTGGCCATCAGGCGCGTGATCGAGATTTTCAGCGCGTCGGGTTCGAACTGCACCGGCGTCGAGGTCGGCACGATCCAGGCGCCCTGGGTCGCGGTATCGAACTCGCGGTAACTCAGGCCAAAGGTATCGCCAGTAAACCAGCCGCGCGATGCCGCGTCCCAGATGCAGTGGTGGTGTTTGGCGTGGCCGGGGGTGTCGATCAGCAGCAGCGGCCGGCCGGCCAGGTGCAGCGTCATGCCATCGCTGGATTGGTCGACGCGGCTGGCATCCACCGCCACCAGTTCGCCATAAGCGCGCTGCATTTCTTCGGCGCCGTAAACCGCCAGCGCGCCCTGGTACAACGCCGTCGGGTCGATCATGTGGCGTGCGCCGCGCGGGTGCACGAGCATGCGTGCGGCGGGCAGTCGCTGCATCAGCAGCCCTGCGCCGCCAGCATGGTCGAGGTGCACATGGGTCGGAATCACCCAGTCGACCGCGTCGCGCGCCAGGCCGAGTGCATCCAGCGCAGCCAGCAGCCGCGGCACGGCGAAGTTGGTGCCGGTATCGATGAATGCCGCTCGACCCGCCTGTACGACGAGATAAGCAGCATCGAAGTTGTCGCGTACAAAGCCGGTGTCGACGGCGAAAATCTCGTGGCCGCAGGGCTGGACAAAAGAGGGCAGGGGCATGCGCCGATTCTAGGCAGGCGGCAGCGCCCTCGGCAGGCACTCGATTGCAGCGACAATCGATTCGCCCACCCTGCGTATCGACACCCAAAGCTCTACGCCAAAACAACCATGCAAATCGTCTGCATCGGCGGCGGCCCCGCTGGCCTGTATTTTGCTCTGCTGATGAAAAAGCTCGACCCGCGGCACGACATCCGCGTCGTCGAGCGCAACCGCGCCTACGACACTTTTGGCTGGGGCGTGGTTTTCTCCGATGCGACGATGGACAACATGCGTCAGTGGGATACCGAGACCGCCGATGCGATCGAAGTTGCCTTCAACCACTGGGACGATATCGAGCTGCATTTCAAGGGCCACAAAATCCGCAGCGGCGGCCATGGTTTTGTTGGCATCGGGCGCAAGAAGCTGCTCAATATCCTGCAAGCGCGCTGCGAAGAAGTTGGTGTCGAACTGGTCTTCGAAACCGAGGCCGAGTCCGACACGGCCTATGCCGACGCCGACCTCGTGATCGCCAGCGACGGTGTGAATTCACGCATCCGGCAGAAATACGCCGAGGTCTTCGAGCCCGATATCGTGACGCGGCCGAACCGCTTCATCTGGCTCGGTACGAAACAGCTTTTTGATGCGTTCAACTTTCTCTTCGAGAAGACCGAACAGGGCTGGTTCCAGGCCCATGTCTACAAATTCGACGACCAGACCACGACCTTCATCGTCGAGACACCGGAGTCGGTGTGGCAAGCGCATGGCCTGGACACCGCAAGCACCGACGAGTCGATCGCTTTCTGCGAAATGCTGTTTGCACGCCACCTCGGCGGCCATGCGCTGCTGAGCAACGCGCGTCATCTGCGTGGTTCGGCGTGGCTGAATTTCCAGCGCGTGCGCTGCAAACGCTGGTCCCATTTCAACGGCCACAACCATGTCGTGTTGATGGGCGACGCGGTGCACACCGCGCACTTTGCGATCGGCTCGGGCACCAAGTTGGCACTCGAGGATGCGATCGAATTGACGCGCCTGTTCAAGGAACATGGCGAAGACATCCCGGCCGTGCTGGCACGTTACCAGGCGCTGCGCGAAGTTGACGTGTTGCGCTTGCAGAACGCGGCCTGGAACGCGATGGAGTGGTTCGAGGTCGTCGGCACGCGCTACTGCGACCAGCTCGAACCCGAGCAGTTCATGTACTCGATGCTCACGCGCAGCCAGCGCATCAGCCACGAAAACCTGCGCCTGCGTGATGCCGGCTGGCTCGAAGGTTTCGAGCGCTGGTTTGCGCGCCGCACTGGGCTGGCGGTGGCCGACGATGCTCGTCCGCCGAGCCCGATGTTCACGCCTTTCAGGCTGCGTGGGCTGACGTTGAAAAACCGCGTCGTGGTCTCGCCGATGGCGATGTATTCGGCCGACGATGGCCTGCCGAATGATTTCCATCTGGTGCACTTTGGCGCGCGTGCGCTCGGTGGCGCCGGGTTGATCTACACCGAGATGACCTGCCCCTCGGCGGACGCCCGCATCACCACCGGCTGCGCGGGTTTGTGGACCGACGCGCAGGGTGCCGCGTGGCAGCGCGTCGTCGACTTCGTGCATGCGCAGTCGGATACCAAGATGGGCATCCAGCTCGGCCACGCCGGGCGCAAGGGCGCGACCTGCCTGCCCTGGGTCGGCGGTGGCGACGAGCCGCTACCCGCCGATGGCTGGCCGCTGTGGTCGGCGTCGGCGCTGCCCTACCTGGCGCACTCGCAGATTCCGCGCGAGATGACACACGACGACATGCGGCGCATCACGGCCGACTTCGTCGCCGCCACCCAGCGTGCGGCGGCGGCCGGCTTCGACATCCTCGAGCTGCATTGCGCACACGGCTACCTGCTGTCGAGTTTTTTGTCGCCGCTGACCAATACCCGCAGCGACGAGTACGGCGGTGCGGTCGGCAACCGCGTGCGCTGGCCGGTCGAGGTGTTCAACGCGATCCGCGCGGTGTGGCCGGCAGATCGACCGATCTCGGTGCGTCTGTCGTGCCACGACTGGTACCCCGCCGGCAATACCGCCGACGACGCGGTGCAGATCGCAGCGGCGTTCAAGGCTGCCGGCGCCGACATCATCGACTGCTCTTCGGGCCAGGTGGTCGCGGATCAAAAACCGATCTACGGGCGCATGTACCAGACCCCGTTTGCCGACCGCATCCGCAACGAAGTTGGCATCCCGACGGTGGCGGTTGGTTCGATCTACGAGGCCGACCATGTCAACATGGTCATCGCCGCCGGCCGCGCCGACTTGTGCGCCGTCGCCCGCCCGCATCTGGCCGACGCGGCGTGGACGCTGCACGAAGCGGCACGCATCGGCCACGACGGTGTTGCCTGGCCGGTGCAATACCAGTCCGGGCGCAGCCAGTACCAGACCAACCTCCAACGTGCCAAATCAGCGGCTTGAAGGGCTCATGAGAAAATATGGCTTTGCCACTTTTCTCATCCCCCACGGGGGGCGGACGACGTATTTCGTCGGCCTAGGGGCGCTCTGATGAACGACGACCGACAACCCTTTCAACACTACGCCGCGCGCCACTTTCGCTGGCAGTGCAGCGACGACGGCCGCGTCGCGACGATCACGCTGAACCGGCCGCAGAAAAAGAACCCGCTGACTTTCGAGTCGTATGCCGAACTGCGCGACCTCTTTCGTGGCCTCGTCAACGCCAGCGATGTGCGCGCGGTGGTCATCGCCGGCGAGGGCGGCAATTTCTGTTCCGGCGGTGATGTCTTCGAGATCATCGAGCCGCTGACCAGGATGGCCGCGCCCGCGCTGCTGCGCTTCACACGCATGACCGGCGACCTGGTGAAGGCGATCAAACATGCACCACAGCCGGTGATCGTGGCCGTCGACGGCATCTGTGCCGGTGCCGGCGCGATGATCGCCCTGGCCGCCGACCTGCGCCTGGGCACGCCGGCTGCCAAAACCGCCTACCTGTTTACGCGTGTCGGCCTGGCCGGCGCCGATATGGGCGCGTGCGGTTTGTTGCCGCGGGTGATCGGCCAGGGGCGCGCTGCCGAGCTGCTGTTCAGCGGCCGCTCGATGTCGGCCGATGAAGGTCTGGCGTGGGGATTTTTCAACGCGCTGCATGCCGGCGATCAGGTGGTGGCCCAGGCCCAGAAGATGGCGCGCGGCCTCGCCGACGGTCCCTGGTTTGCGCACACTGTGACGAAGACGATGCTCAACCAGGAATGGGCGATGGGCATCGAGGAGATGATCGAAAGCGAAGCCCAGGCGCAGGCGCTGTGCATGCTGACGCAGGATTTCAAGCGCGCTTTCGATGCCTTTGTGGCGAAGCAGGCACCACGCTTCGAGGGCAACTGAGTGCCTGACCGTCTGGCGCATCTGCGACTGCCTTTTTTTGACGACGGCCACCGGGCGCAGGCGACGGCGCTGGACGCCTGGTGCACCGAACACCTGCGAGCGGGATCGCATGGTGATGTCGATGCCGCCTGCCGCGCGCTGGTGGCGCAGCTCGGCGCGGCCGGGCACTTGAAGTGGTGCGTGCCGGCGGCATTTGGTGGCGCTTTGCCGGCCCTCGATTCACGCTCCTTGGTCGTCGCCCGCGAGACCCTGGCGCGCCACGACGGACTGGCCGATTTTGTCTTTGCGATGCAGGGCCTGGGCACCGGCGCGATCACGCTGGCCGGCAGCGATGCGCTGCGGGCGCAGGTGTTGCCGAAGGTGGCAAGCGGTGAATGGATCTCGGCCTTTGCGCTGTCGGAGCCGGGTGCCGGCTCGGATGTCGCGGCGATGGCGTGCAGCGCGCGCGACGACGGCGACGCCTACGTGCTTGACGGTGAAAAGACCTGGATCTCCAACGGCGGCATCGCAAATGTCTACACCGTTTTTGCGCGCAGCGGCGAAGCGCCGGGAACGCGCGGCATCAGCGCATTTGTGGTCCACGCCGACACCCCCGGCCTGGAGATCGCCGAACGCATCGAGGTCATCGCGCCGCACCCGCTGGCACGGCTGCGCTTCAATGCCTGCCGGGTGCCCAAAACGCAGCTGCTCGGCACGCCCGGCGGCGGCTTCAAGTTGGCGATGCAGACGCTGGATATCTTTCGCTCCTCGGTCGCCGCTGCGGCATTGGGTTTTGCCCGTCGCGCGCTCGACGAAGCGGTCGCCCATGCGCGCCAACGCAAGATGTTCGGCCAGACGCTGGCCGACTTTCAGCTCACGCAGGCAGCCATCGGCGACATGGCGTCGCTGATCGACGCCGCGGCGTTGTTGACCTACCGCGCGGCCTGGCTGCGCGATACGCAGGGCCAGCGCACCACGCGAGAGGCGGCGATGGCCAAGATGGTGGCGACCGAAAACGCGCAGAAGGTCATCGACCGCGCGTTGCAGATGCACGGCGGGCTCGGTGTGCAGGTCGGCTCGGTGGTTGAGTCGCTGTACCGCGAGATCCGCGCGCTGCGCATCTACGAAGGGGCGACCGAAGTGCAGCAGCTCATCGTCGGGCGCGACCTGCTGACGTCAGGCGGCTGATCGCGTCGGCGCGACGGTCGCTGATCAACCAGCAATTGACGAGTGACCGCGGGACTGCCCAGGCTTCAGCTTCCGACGACTGTCCACAGGCGCGCCAGTTCGGCGGCGCCTTCGTTGCCACCGACGCTGCGCAGCGTCTGCACCGCCTTGACGCGGTTCTTCGGCAGCATCGCCATGCCCAGGCGCAGCTTGGCGTCATCGGGTTTGCTCAGGCCGCCCTTGGCGATACCTTGTTCGATGAGCTTGATGCCCTTGTCGGCCTCGCCGAGCGAGACATAGGCATAGCCGACCTTGACCAGCGCGTTGCCGTCTTTCTGGGCTTCGGCCTCGCTGGCCTGGGCGCCGATCGCGGCTCGGGTTTCGGCTTCGCGTTTGACTGCCAGGTCACGCAGGCGCTTGTGGCGGTCAGCTTCGGCGCCGGTGCCCAGCGCGCCGGATTTGAAACCTTGTTCGACGATGCGCAGGCCTTCGTTGGGCAGGCCAGCCTGGATCGCCAACTGCGCCATTTCCATGAAATCTTCGGTCTTGGTCAGCGTGCCGCTGGCCAGCCGCAGGCGCATCACGTCGAGCGCAAAACGATCGGCAAAACCGGCCTTGCGCGGCAGGCGGCCGAGGTAGGCGTTCCAGTAGTCCTTCTTCGGATAGTAGGCGAGCAGCTTTTCGAGCGTGCTGCCGTAACCGGCCATGTTGCCGGTGCGCTGCTGGGCATCGGCCAGGCGCAGCAGATCGCCTTCGTCGGGCTTGCGGCCGCCTTGTTCGGCAGCCGAGACCGCCGCTGCGCTTTCGCGCGCGATCGACGCGTAGTCGCCGCTCTGGCCTTGCACATAAGCCTGCAACTGCTTGAGCTGCGCGCTGTTGCTGCCGGCCGACTGCGCGCGCTGGATCCACTGGCCGGTCTTGGCCCAATCCTTCTGCTGCGAATAGGCAAATGCCAGGCTTTCGGCGATCTGCGCCTGTTCAGGCCCACCGAGCTTGCCGCTATTGAAGACGGCCTCGAAGGCGGCGATCGCGGTGCCCGACTCGCCGGCGCGCTGCGCCGCTGCGCCTTTCATGCGGTCGATCATCAACTGCTCTGCCGGCGTCCTGCCGCCCACCGCTTCGGCTTCGCGCACCTTGGCCAGGGCGTCCTTGGCCTTGCCGGCGCGCAGCAGTTCACCCGCCTGCTGCAGCGGCCGGCCGACTTCGGCACGCACGCCCTGCGCCCGCGCCGTGCCGATCGAGGCCGCGGCGAGCAGCATCGACATCACCAAAACCAGGGCCGGGATCTTTTTCATCGTCGGTGCCATCTCTCATCCATCTCAAGCCTGACTCGGGCCCGCCTGACGTCGATCCAGCGACGGTCAGAGGAACTGTTCGTTGCCGACGATGCCGATCTTGGTGACGCCCAGGCGCTGCGCCGAGGCCATGATCATCGCGACGTACTTGTACGTAACGAGTTTGTTGGGCCGCAGGTGCACCTCGGGTTGATCGGGCTGCGCTGCAACCTGCTGCAAACGCGCTTCGAGCGTATTGCGGTCGGCGATGATCTCGCCGTTCCAGCCGATCGTGCCGTCGAAGTCGACGTCGATGCGGATGATCTCCGGCGGCTTGGGCGGTGGTGCGGCGTTGCTCGGCACCGGCATGTTCATCTTCACCGCATGCGTCTGGATCGGGATCGTGATGATGAACATGATCAGCAACACCAGCATCACATCGATCAGCGGCGTGGTGTTGATATCGACCATCACTTCGGGATCGCTGTCTCCACCGCCGGGAGAGCCGACATTCATGGACATCTGTTGACCCTCAGTTCAGCCGCTGGCCGGAGCCGGCAGGTGGTTCGGTGATAAAACCGACCTTGAAGATACCGGCGCGCTGGCAAGCCACGACGACCCGGCCGACGGATTCGTAGCGCACTTCGCTGTCGCCGCGGATATGCACCTCGGGCTGCGGCTCTTTCACCGCCTCGACCTTGAGTTTGTTGACCAGCGCCTCGCTGTCGGGCACGCGTTGTGTGCCCCAGAAGACCTCGCCGTCGCGGTTGACCGCGATGACGATATTTTCCGGTTTGGTCTGCGTCGGCAGATTGCGTTCCTTGGGCAGCTCGAGCTTGATCGACTCGTTGACGACCGGGATCGTGATCAGGAAGATGATCAGCAACACCAACATCAC
>JAYUSP010000527.1:0-3123 GCA_043755615.1 Betaproteobacteria bacterium | reverse complement strand
GGCGACGGTGGCAACTGCGGGCACCACCAATGCACCTCGGGCCGGTGCGCGGCCAGCCAGGCGTGCAGCCGGCGTGCCTTGAACGACTGCGGTGACGAGCGAAAGCCGTGCAGGTAGAGCAGGTGGGTTGGTGTCACGGATAGCGGATTTTGAGCGCCGCCAGCAACTTGTCGTGGATGCCACCGAAGCCGCCGTTGCTCATGCACAGCACATGGTCGCCGGGCAGCGCAGCCTTGGTGATCTGCGCCACCAGCACGTCGACCGAATCGGCAACCACCGCCAGCGGCCCCATCGGCGCCAGCGCATCGTGTGTGCTCCAACCGTAATTGCCTTGCAGGCAGAAACTCAAATCCGCTTCTTCCAGCGCCCACGGCAGTTGCGCCTTCATGGTGCCGAGCTTCATCGTATTCGAGCGCGGCTCGAAAACCGCCAGGATGCGGCCGAGGCCGACCTTGCGGCGCAGCCCGTTGACGGTCGAGCGGATCGCGGTCGGGTGGTGCGCGAAGTCATCAAAGACCTTGATGCCGTGGACTTCGCCGCGCAGCTCCATGCGCCGGCGCACATTCTTGAAATTCGCCAGCGCGGCGGCGGCGGCCTCGGGCGCGACGCCGACATGTTCGGCAGCGCCGATCGCGGCCAGCGCGTTCAACTGGTTGTGCTCGCCGATCAATGCCCAGTCGACACGTCCGACCTTCAGGCTGCCACGCAGCACGTCAAAAGCATGCGGCTCGCCGCGTGCACACAGGCCACCCGGCTCTTCGCGTTTGGTGCCGAAGCGTTGCACCGGGCTCCAGCAGCCGCGCTGCAAAACCCGCTGCAGCGCTTCGTCGCGGGCGTTGACGATCAGCCGCCCGTTCGACGGCACGGTGCGCACGAGGTGGTGAAACTGCGTCTCGATCGCCGCCAGCTCGGGGAAGATATCGGCGTGGTCATGTTCGAGGTTGTTCAGGATCGCGGTGCGCGGCCGGTAGTGGACAAACTTGGATCGTTTGTCGAACAGCGCGGTGTCGTATTCGTCGGCCTCGATGACAAAGGTCTTGCCGGCCCCCAGCCGCGCCGAAATGCCGAAGTTCTGCGGCACACCGCCGACCAGGAAACCCGGTTGCAGGCCGGCCGACTCAAGGATCCAGGCGAGCATCGACGTCGTGCCAGTCTTGCCATGCGTGCCGGCGACGGCCAGCACATGGCGACTGAGCAGCACCTGGTCGGCAAGCCATTGCGGGCCGCTGGTGTAGGCCGCACCGGCATCCAGGATTGCCTCCATCAGCGGGTTGCCGCGGCTGACGACATTGCCGATCACAAAGACGTCCGGCTTGAACGCGAGCTGGTCAGCGCCGTACCCTTCGACGAGTTCGATGCCGAGCCCGCGCAACTGGTCGCTCATCGGCGGATAGACGTTGAGGTCGCAGCCGGTGACGCGGTGGCCGGTCTCGCGCGCGAGTGCCGCCAGGCCGCCCATGAAGGTGCCGCAGATGCCGAGGATGTGGAGGTGCATGGGCGCGGATTTTAGGAGCCGGCTGCCGGCCGCCCGCTTGCGGGGCCGCCTACCCGATCGGCTGGTATGGTGCCGCGATGTCGATCGACGCGGTGCTGCGCCCCTTTGCCGGGCTCGCTTCACACCCCTGGGCCTATCCGGCGCTCGAGGTCGTGCATCTTGTCGGCATCGGTGTGCTGGTGGGCAACCTGGTGCTCTTCGAGCTGCGTGTCTGGGGACTGGGCGCGGAGATCGCGCTGCGGCCGCTGGCGCGGCTGTCGCTGACCCTGGCGGTCGTGGGTTTCTTGCTGGCCGCGATGTCGGGGCTGCTGATGTTTGCCAGTCAGCCAGGCGAGTTGCTCGCCAACCGATCGTTCCTGATCAAGCTCGGCCTGCTGATGGCCGCCGGCACCAATGCCGCGGCTTTCCACGCCCGCGGCGGGTTGCTGCGGCTGGACCGCATCGCCAAGTTGCAGACCCTGCTCTCGCTGGGGCTGTGGCTTGGCGTCATCATCTGCGGGCGCTGGATCGCCTACGTCTGATCGACGTCCAAGCTGCACCTGATCCGCACCTGAACTGCACCCGACATGCGCCACACTTTCGGGTGAACCTGGAGATCCCAAACATGCAACGCCGTCACTTCATCTTCGCCGCGGCGCTGCCGCTGGCCGCCCATCCGCTGACCCACGCGCATCATGGCTGGAGCAGTTTTGACCAGTCGCGGCCTTTGTACCTGGAAGGCCGGGTCGCCAAGTCGGCCTGGCGCAATCCGCATGCCGAGTTGCAGCTCGAGGTCGCGCCCGACATGAAACTGCCGGCCGATCTGGCCAGCCGGGCCGTGCCGGCGCAGTCGGCGCCCGTCGACGGCCCGGCCTTGCTCAAGGCCGCGACACTGCCGCAGCGCAAGGACAGCCGCTGGGAGATTGAACTCGCGCCGCTGTCGCGCCTGGAAGCCTGGAAGGTCGCCGAGATCAAGGCCGGCGATCGCATCGCCGTGCTCGGCTTCACCTTCGCCGGCGAAAAGGGTGATGCGGTGCTGCGCGCCGACTATCTGTGGGTGGCTGGCAAGACCTACGCGCTGCGCTCGGCGCCAGCTTGATTGGGGCTGGGCGCCCGAGCGGGGCACGTCACCGATCCCAGCCGCCGTCGATGCCGAGCGTGCGCGCACGGACGACGGCTTCGACCTCGTTGCGCACCTGGGGCACCTGCCGGATCGCCGCGATCCAAGCTGCGGCGCAACGCTGGCACCATGGCATAAACGCAGTGCCGACCCGCAATCAGCGCAACGTGGCGAAGACTTCCCGCGCGGCCTGTACCGTGGCGTCGATATCGGCCGCCGAATGCGCCGAACTGACAAAGCCGGCTTCATACAACGCCGGCGCGAGGTAGACACCGCGCTCGAGCATGCCGTGGAAGAAGCGGTTGAAACGCTCCTTGTCGGTGGCCATCACGACGCCGTAGTTCTGCGGCAGCTCGGCGGCAAAGAAGAAGCCGAACATGCCCCCTTCGCAGTCGCCGACAAACGTGATGCCGGCGGCGCGGGCGGCGGCTTCCAGGCCATCGACGAGTGCACGTGTGGCGACCGACAGGGCTTCGAAATAACCCGGCTTGCAGATCTCTTTCAGCGTCGCCAGGCCGCAGGCGGTGGC
>JAYUSP010000526.1:0-3130 GCA_043755615.1 Betaproteobacteria bacterium | reverse complement strand
CCTCACCGATCGCGCGGCCGACCACGTGCAGCGCTACATGCAGAAACGCGGCAAGGGCGTGGGGCTGCGCCTGGGTGTCCGGACCACCGGCTGCTCGGGGCTCGCCTACAAGCTCGAGTTCGCCGACGAAATCGCTCCCGAGGACCAAAGCTTCGAGAGCAACGGCGTGCGGGTGCTGATCGACCCCAAGAGCCTCGCCTACCTCGCGGGCACGGAGCTCGACTACGTGCGCGAGGGCCTGAACGAAGGCTTCAAGTTCCACAACCCGCGCGAGAAAGACCGCTGCGGTTGTGGTGAGTCGTTCCGCGTCTGAGCCCGCCGCTGCAGCGGCGCTGCGATCGACCCGGCCCTGCGAAGGGGCACGCCCCCGATTCCCGATGAAGCCTTCCCTCGTCATCCAAGCCGAACGCCCCGACCAGCCCGACGTGGTGGCTGCGCTGGCCGCGCTCGACGCCTACCTGACCACGCTCTACGCACCCGAGGCCAACCACATCCTCGACGTGCAGGCGTTGCTCGCGCCTGACGTCGTTTTCCTGGTCGCGCGCGAGCGCGCCCGCCTGCTCGGAACCGGCGCTTTCCGGCAGATGCCCGGCGAGCCCGCCAGCGACGGCCGGCCGTATGCCGAGATCAAGCGCATGTTTGTCGACCCGGCGTCGCGCGGCCGTGGTGTTGGCGCGCAGATCGTCGCTGCGCTCGAAGCGGCGATGCTGGCATCCGGCTGCACGCTGGCATTGCTGGAGACGGGCCGCGACCAGGTCGAGGCGGTGCGCCTGTACGAGCGGGCCGGCTACCGCCGACGCGCCGCGTTTGGCGGCTATCCCGACAACGGCCTGTCGCTGTTCTACGAGAAGTCGCTGGCATGAAACTCGACGACGACGACTTCACGCTGTTTGGCCTGCCGCCGCAGTTTGCGCAGGACCGCGCGCAAATCGATGCCCGCTGGCGCGCGCTGCAAGCTGAAGTCCACCCCGACCGGTTTGCGGCCCAGGGGCCGGCCGCGCAGCGGGTGGCGATGCAATGGGCCGTTCGTGTCAACGAGGCGTACCGCCGGCTGAAGGACCCGCTCGCGCGTGCTGCGTACCTTTGCGAGCAGCGCGGCGCGCCGATCGCTGCCGAGAGCAACACCGCGATGCCGGCTGAGTTTTTGATGCAGCAGATGGCCTGGCGCGAAGCGCTCGACGACGCCCGCTCGGGTGCCGAGGTGCAGGCCATCGATGCCGACGTCGCACTGCAAGAGTGCGTGCTTTTAGACCATGTGCGGCAGCAGCTCGATGGGCATGCCGAATCCGAGACTGGCAACGAGATCGAGGCCAGGGCGAGCACAACGCCCATCGCGGCTGCCGACACCGTGCGCGCGCTGATGTTCGTCGCCCGCTTCAGGCAGGACATCCAGCGCCGCCTCGAAGCCCTCGAAGTTTGAGACTCCAACACCGATGGCACTCCTGCAAATCTCCGAACCCGGCCAGTCGAGCGACCCGCACCAGCGGCGCATCGCGATCGGCATCGACCTGGGCACGACACACTCGCTCGTCGCCGCGGTGCGCAGCGGCGTGGCCGAATGCCTGCCTGATGAAAGCGGCGCCGTCATCCTGCCGTCGATCGTGCGCTACCTCGACGGCAATGGCCGCCAGATCGGCGCCGCGGCGCAAGCCACGCAGGCCGAAGATGCGGCCAACACCATCGTCTCGGTGAAACGTTTCATGGGCCGCGCGCTGGCAGATATCGGCGGCCGCGACCAATTGCCTTACCACTTTGTCGACCAGCCCGGCATGGTTGCTTTTGACACCCGCGCCGGCATCAAGACCCCGGTCGAGGTATCGGCGGAGATCCTGGCGACCTTGCGCCAGCGCGCCGAAGACAGCTTCAACGACGACATCTTCGGCGCGGTCATCACCGTGCCGGCGTATTTCGACGATGCCCAGCGCCAGGCAACCAAGGACGCCGCCGAGCTCGCCGGGCTGAAGGTGCTGCGCCTGATCAACGAGCCCACGGCCGCCGCGGTGGCGTACGGGCTCGAACACGGCAGCGAAGGCCTCTACGCGATCTACGACCTCGGCGGCGGCACCTTTGACATCTCTCTGCTGCGCTTGAGTCGGGGCGTCTTCGAGGTCGTTGCCACCGGCGGTGATGCCGCGCTCGGCGGTGATGATTTCGACGCTGCGCTCGGCGCCTGGGCGCTGTTGCAAAGCGGCGTGCAGAGCGGTGTGCAAGCCGGTGCGCAATCGCTGAACGCGCACGACCGCCGCGCCTTGCTCGTCGCCGCGCGTGCCGCGAAAGAGGCGTTGACCGCCAACAAAAGCACGGTGCTGCATGCGGCACTCGAAGCCGGCGCGATCAACGTGGCCATCAGCCGCGCGCAATTCGAAACCCTGACCGCGCCGCTGCTGGCGCGCACGCTGGCTGCCGTGCGCAAGGTGCTGCGCGACGCCCGCGTCACGCCGGCAGACGTGCAGGGCACCGTGCTCGTCGGCGGCTCGACCCGCATGCCAATGGTGCAGGCGGCGGTGGGCGCATTGTTCGAGCGCAGCCCGCTGACCAACGTCAACCCCGATGAGGTCGTGGCCCTCGGCGCGGCGATCCAGGCGAACACACTCGCCGGCAATGTGGTCGGTGGTGAGCTGCTGCTGCTCGACGTGATCCCGCTGTCGCTGGGGCTGGAGACGATGGGCGGCCTGGTCGAACGCATCGTCGAGCGCAACACCACGATTCCGGTGGCCAAGGCGCAGGACTTCACGACCTTCAAGGACGGCCAGACGGCGATGGCCATCCACGTGCTGCAGGGCGAACGCGACCTCGTCAGCGAGTGCCGCAGCCTGGCCCGTTTCGAGCTGCGCGGCATTCCGCCCATGGTGGCGGGCGCGGCGCGCATCCGCGTGACTTTCCAGGTCGACGCCGATGGCCTTATGTCGGTGGCGGCGCGCGAAGCCACCACCGGCGTCGAGGCGACCGTGGCGGTGAAGCCCTCCTACGGCCTGTCCGACGGCGACATCACGCGCATGCTGCGCGACTCATTCGACCACGCCAAGGACGACGTGCACCTGCGCGCGCTGCGCGAGCAGCAGGTGGAAGGCAGCCGCATGCTCGAGTCGGTGCGCTCGGCGCTGGCCGCCGATGCCGACCTGCTCTCGCC
>JAYUSP010000525.1:0-3139 GCA_043755615.1 Betaproteobacteria bacterium | reverse complement strand
GCGAAGCGCTGCGCATCGCTGGCCGATCCGCCGTGGCCGCAGGCCAGCACCTTGCCGCCGGCGGTGATGCAGCCCACCACCGCGCTGGCCGCGTCGGCGATCGGTTTGGCCAGCAGTTCGGCCGAGGCGTACTTGAGGTCGGCGCTCTCGAAGAACTGCTGCTGGATGCGTTGTTCAAGCATGGACGGGAATCATAAGACACGCCCGCGGCAGGGCTTCGCGGCCCGGGTAGTGCGCGGTTCAAGCGCCGTCGAACGCGCCGCGCAGCCACTCGACGCGCCCGGCGTCGATCACGACCACGTCGAAGCGGCACGGCGGCGGCGTGGCAAAGCGGCGCAGATAGTGCTGCGCCGCCAGCACCACCCGGCCTTGCTTGGTGGCGCCGATGCTTGCCGCCGCCCCGCCGTGGGCGGTGCTGCGCCGCGAGCGCACTTCGACGAAGACGAGGGTGCCGTCGCACTCGGCGAGGATCAGATCGACCTCGGCGCCGCGCGCGCGTGGCCCCGCCGCAACCCGATAATTGCGCGCCACCGGCTTCAGCCCCTGGCCGACCAGATGGGCCAGCGCGAGCGCCTCGCTGGCGTCCCCCAGCGCTTTTGTCGACCCGCTCGACCCACCCGCCTTCGTGACCACGCCCAATGCCTCGTTGATGTTGCAAGCCGCCGCCAGCGCGGCCGGCGGCCAGACCTACCCCGCCGGCGCACTGTACGTGGTGGCCACGCCGATCGGCAACCTGGCCGACCTCACCCTGCGCGCGATCCATGTGCTGGCGCTGGTCGATGCGATCGGCTGCGAGGACACCCGCCACAGCGCGCCGTTGCTGCGCGCGCTGGGCATTGTCGACAAGCCGCTGCTCGCGCTGCACGAGCACAACGAACGCGAGGCGGCAGCACAGGTGGTCGAGCGCCTGGCGCACGGCGAGCGGGTCGCCTATGTCAGCGACGCCGGCACCCCGGCCGTGAGCGACCCCGGGGCGGCACTGGTGGCGGCGGTGCAGGCCGCCGGCTATCGCACGTTGCCGATTCCCGGCGCCAGCAGCGCGGTGGCGGCGGTGAGCGTCGCCGGCGATGCATCGGACACCGGCTTTGCCTTCAACGGCTTCCTGCCGGCGCGCGGCGCCGAACGCGCCCGGGCGATCGAGGCGCTGGCGGCCGGCGCGCAGACCCAGGTGCTATTCGAGGCGCCGCACCGCATCGAGTCGCTGGTCCGGGCCCTGGCCCCTGCCTGCGGCGCGCGCCGGATCACCTTGTGCCGCGAACTGACCAAACAGTTCGAAAACGTCGTGACCCTGGCCGCGAGCGATCTGCCGGGCTGGCTCGCCGCCGACGCCAACCGGCTGCGCGGCGAGTTCGTGCTGGTCGTGCACGGCATGGCGGCTGCGACCGAAGACAGCGCAGCAGCCGGCCACGATGCCACGCTGCGCACCTTGCTCGCCGCACTGCCGCTGAAGCAGGCGGTCGCACTCGCGGCCAGGTTGACCGGCGCGCCGCGCAATGCCCTGTACGAACGGGCGCTGGCGCTGAAGAACCCGGACCCCGAGGCGTAGCGGCCCGGTCCCGGGCCGCTACGCCTCGTCAATCGGCCTGGATCTTGCGCTCCTTGATGATGGCCGCATAACGCTGGCTGTCGTCCCGCATCTGGGCCGCGAACTGGGCGGTGGTGAGCGGCGTCGGCTCGGCGCCGATGATCGCGATCTGGCTGCGCACATTCGGCAGCGCGAGGGCGCGGTTGATCTCCAGGTTGAGCCGGGCGACGATTTCGGGCGGCGTACCTGCCGGGGCATAAAAACCGTGCGTGGTGCCAGCGTCGAAACCTTTCAAGCCGGCCTCGTCGAGCGTCGGGACCTCGGGGAAAAGCGCCGAGCGGCGCCGCCCCGCCACCGCCAGCAAGCGCAGCTTGCCGGCCCGCACGTTGCCGAGCGCGATACCGGGGTCGAAGTAAAAGTCGATCTGCCCGGCCAGCAGATCCTGCAGCGCCGGCGACGCGCCGCGGTAGGGCACGTGAACGGCATAAACGCCGGCCTGGCTCTTGAGCATTTCGCCGGCCAGGTGCAGCCCGGTCGCGTTGCCCGCCGAACCGTAGGAGAGCCGCCCCGGGTGGGCCTTGAGGTGGGCCAGGAACTCGCGCACGTTCTTCACCGGCAGGTCGGGCTTGGCGACGAGGAACAGCACGATGCGCGCCGCCGCCGCGACCGGCATCAGATCCTTGGCCGTGTCGTAGGCCATCTTCGGATAGATGAAGGGGTTGGTGGTGATCGTGCTGCCCGCCGTCATCAGCAGCGTGTAGCCGTCGGCCGGCGCTCGCGCGACCGCTTCGGCACCGATCATGCCGCTCGCGCCGGAGCGGTTCTCAACCACCACCGGCTGGCCGAGGGCCTCCTGCAGCGGCGCCGAGATGGCACGCGCCAGCACGTCGGGCGAACTGCCGGGCGGGAAATTCACGACCACCTTGACCGGCTTGGCCGGCCAGGCGTCGGGCTGCGCCGAAGCGACGCCCGGCAGGCCGACGGCGCCGGCCACGACAAGGCTGCCTGCGCCGGTCAACAGGCGGCGACGAATCTGAAAATGAGGGGAATCCTGCATGCGTAATCCTTGGCTCATCAAAGCTCGATCGGAAGGCCGGAAGTTTTCGGCGAAAGCGAGCCGCCCGGCGGCGCTGCCCGTCATGTAGTCGAGGTCGGCGCGTTGCAGCCTGCGAACGAAGGCGTTGTCGCCCGCGAACTGGTGGACCATCGTGCACAGCCCGGCCGCGAAGCGCTGAACCAGCCACATGCGCTTCAAGCAGGTCTGCGAGTAACGGTCGAGCAGCTCGGCACTGCCGCGCCGGTAGTGCTGAACCAGCCCGCGGCCGAGCACCGTCACGTCGGCCACCGCCGAGTTCAGGCCCTTGGCGCCGGTTGGCGGCACGATGTGCGCCGCGTCGCCGGCCAAGAACAGCCGCCCGTATTGCATCGGTTCGGCCAGGAAGCTGCGCATCGCGGTCACGCCTTTCTGGGTGATCCTGCCTTCCTTGACCGGTGGCATGCCCGGCACGTCGAGCCGCCGGTGCAGCGCAGCCCAGATGCGGTCGTCGGACCAGCGGGCCGCATCCTCGTCGGGCTCGCATTGCAGATAAAGGCGGGTCACGCTGGGCGAACGGA
>JAYUSP010000524.1:0-9516 GCA_043755615.1 Betaproteobacteria bacterium | reverse complement strand
CAAAGCCACCGATGCCAAGCACCCGCTTGAGCTCGTATTCACCGAGCCGGGTGCCGCGTGGCAGCGCGCTGGGTGGATCGGCGTCGAACTCGGCTGGCATAGACTGTCGAGGATACCAGCCGACTTTGTGTCAGGAGCCCCGTATGAAACCCCGGGAAGGGTGGGAAAACACGCTGCGGCGCCAGTTTTTGCCACTTTTGGCCGGCCTCGTGTCGACCCTGCTGGTGGCGCTGCCGGCCGCTGCGTTCGACCTCCAGGGCCATCGCGGGGCGCGTGGGCTGGCGCCGGAAAATACCCTCGCCGCCTTTCGCGCGGCGCTGGCTATCGGCGTCACGACGCTTGAACTCGACGTCGGTGTCAGCCGCGACGGCGTGCTCGTGATCGCCCATGACCCGCGCCTGAATCCGAACTTCACCCGCGACGCACGGGGCCAATGGCTCGATGCCGCAGCGCCCGGGCCGGCGCTGAACACCCTGACGCTGGCCGAGTTGCAAGTCTTCGACATCGGCCGCCTCAAGCCTGGCACGCGCTACGCGCAGACCTATGCCGAGCAGCAACCCAGCGACGGCGAGCGCATGGTCAGCCTGGACACCTTGTTCGCTGAGGTCAAGCGTTGGGGCTCAAGCGGCGTGCGCTTCAATGTCGAGACCAAGCTGACACCCACCGAGCCCGCGTTGACGCCGGAGCCCGCGGACTTTGCGCGGCTGGTCGTCGACGCGGTGCGGCGCGCCGGTCTCGAATCGCGTGTCACTGTGCAGAGCTTCGACTGGCGCACGTTGCTCGTGGTGCGCCAGCTCGCACCGCTGATCCAGACAGTGGCGCTGACGGTGCAGTCACCCAACTTCGACAACCTTGCCGATGGGCGCTGGACTGCCGGTCTGGCACTCGCCGCGCATGGCGGCTCGGTGCCGCGGCTGGTGCAGGCCAGTGGCGCTGCCACCTGGTCGCCCAACTTTGCGAGCCTGAATCAGGCAACGCTGACCGAAGCGCAGGGCCTGGGTTTGAAGGTCGTGCCGTGGACGGTGAACGAGCCCGAGGTGATCGAGCGCCTGATTGGCTGGGGGGTCGACGGCCTGATCAGCGACTACCCCGACCGCGTGCGCGCGGCCCTGGTCCGGCGGGGGATCCCGTTGCCTGCGCCGCTGCCGGCACGGTAGCCAGCCTGGTCGCCACGCTTGTTGACGAGCGCAGCATGCCAAGTCACGAACGAAGTAAGAATTTTCTCGCTCTGGCCGACCTGGCCGTCGCCGTCACCACCCAAGCAAGGAACTGACCTGCCATGACCCGACCGACCCGCCGCCTCGTTCTCGCCGGGGGCGCTGCCCTGGCATGGCGCGCCAACGCGCAGGAAGACCCCTGGCAGCGTGTCGAGCGGGTGGCTCGCGGGCAGAGCGTGCGCTTCAACGCCTGGGCCGGCAGCGAGCGCATCAACGCCTACCTGCAATGGGCGGTCGGCGAAATCAATCGCCTGCACGGTGTCAGGCTCGAACATGTCAAGGTCGCCGACACCGCCGAGGTGGTGCGACGCATTCGTGCCGAGAAGGCGGCTGCGCGCGCTGACGGATCGGCCGACCTGGTCTGGATCAACGGCGAGAATTTCCTCACGCTCAAACGCGAGGGGCTGCTGTTCGGGCCGTTCGCCGAATCGCTGCCGAACTTCCGCTGGGTCGATGCGCAGGGCAAGCCGACGACGCGGGTCGATTTCTCCGAGCCGGTCGACGGCATGGAAGCCGCCTGGGGCATGGCGCAGTTGACCTTCTACGCCGATACGGCGCGAGTCGCGCAGCCGCCGCCGACGCTCGCCGCGCTGCTCGAGTGGACCCGCCGCAACCCGGGGCGGTTCACCTATCCCAGGCCACCCGACTTTCACGGCACCACCTTTGTCAAGCAAGTGCTGGTGGAACTGGCGCCCGAGCGCGCGCCGCTGTACCGGCCCTACCGCGAAGAGGCCTTCGTCAGCGCCAGCACGCCGTTGTGGGTCTGGCTCGACCAGTTGCACCCGCAACTGTGGCGCGCTGGCCGGCAGTTCCCGGCCAACAACACGCTGATGCGACAGATGCTCGCCGACGGCGAGCTGAACATCTCGCTCACCTTCAACCCCAACGAGGCGGCGAACGAAATCGCCGCCAAGACGCTGCCGGCGACGGTCACGAGCTTTCAGTTCACTGGCGGCACGCTGGGCAACACCCACTTCGTCGCCATCCCGTTCAACGCCCGCTCGAAGGAGGCGTCGCAGGTGGTCGCCAACTTCTTGCAGTCGCCAGCGGCGCAGGCACGCAAGGCCGACATCCGCCATTGGGGCGACCCGACGGTGCTGGCAACCGACCGCCTGGGCGCCGCCGATCGCGCGCTGTTTGCCGCTGCGGCGAGTGCGCCCGGGACCGTGCAACGCCCAGCGCCAGCGATCGCCGAGCCGCATGCGAGCTGGGTCGATCCGCTCGAGCGAGAGTGGCTGCGGCGCTACGGCGCCTCCTGATGGCGCGTACGCCGCGGCCGGCCTGGGGCGTGTGGGTCGGTGAGCGCTCCGCGCAGGCCGCGGGGCTGTTGTTGTTCGCGCTGCCGATCGCCGCGGCCTTGCCGCTGGCGCTGGCGCCGGCGCTCGATGTGGCAGCCTGGATGTCGCTGTGGGCAGACCCGCAACTGCCGCGTGCCATTGGCGCAAGCCTGTTCAGCGCGCTGGGCAGCACACTCGTTGCCCTGGTGCTGGCGATGCTGCTGACCACGGCCTTGCACGGCAGCCGCGCTTGGGGCTGGTTGCAGCAGGCGCTGGCGCCGATGCTGGCGCTGCCGCACGCGGCCTTTGCCATCGGGCTGGCCTGGCTGGTTGCGCCGAGTGGCGCGCTGGCGCGGCTGATCGCACCGGTCGCGCTCTGGGACAGCCCGCCGCAGTGGGAGACCGTCAACGATCGCCACGCCTTGCTGCTCAGCGCCGTACTGGTGCTCAAGGAGCTGCCGTTCCTGCTCTGGAACCTTGCCGCTCTGCTCGCAAGACCCGAGGTCGCGTCCGAGCTGCGCGCGCAGCAGTCGCTCGGGCGGTCGCTCGGTTACTCGCCGCAAACGCTGTGGTGGCGGGTGGGCTGGCCGGTCTGGCTGCCGCGGCTGGCCTGGCCGCTGCTGGCGGTCTTGGCGTATTCGCTGACCGTCGTCGACCTGGCGCTGATCGTCGGGCCCGGCTCGCCGCCGACGCTGGCGGCGCTGGCCTATGCCGACCTGATGGACGGCAACCCGCAGCGCAACGCGCGCGGCGCCGCCGCCGCGCTGCTGCTCGCGGCGCTACTCGCGGCGCTGGTGCTCGCGGTGCGACTGCTGTGGCCAGTGCTGCTGCGGCTGTGGACGCGGCGCGCAACGCGTGGCGACCGGCCGCTGCGGCAAGCGACCGCGTCCGTGAACACGACCGCGAGCGCGCCAGTGCGATTGATTGCTGCCGCTGTAGTGGCGAGTTATGGGCTCGCGACGCTGGCGCTGTTGCTGCTCAGCTTCGCCGGCGTCTACACCTTTCCGAATTGGCTGCCGCAGCAGTTCTCGCCTGATGCGTGGCTGCGTGTTGCCGAGCAGTCGGGCACGCTGGTGCTGACCGCCGCACTCGCGCTGGCGGCGTCGGTGTTGGGCCTGGTGCTGGTCGTGGCCTGGTTCGAGGCCACGCCGCAGCGTTGGGACGCGATCGTCACGCCGCTCGTTCTGGCGCCGCTGGTGCTGCCGCCGCTGCTGCTGATGTCGGGTCTGTATCTGGGCGCGCTGCGGCTACGGCTGGACGGCAGCCTGGCCGGGCTGCTGTGGGTGCATCTGCTGGTGGTGTTGCCCTACAGCTTCATCACGCTGCGCCCGGCCTGGCGCGGCTTCGACCCGCGCCTGCAGCACACCGCACTTGCGCTCGGCCGCTCGCGGCGCGCATTCTGGCTCGGCGTCAAGTGGCCGCTGCTGGCACGGCCGATCGCGGCCGCGCTGGCAGTCGGCTTCGCGGTCAGCGTGGCGCAGTTCCTCGCCACCCAGTTCATCGGCGCCGGCCGCTTCGCCACCGTCACCACCGAAGCCGTGCTGCTTGCCAGCGGCGGCCAACGCACCGTCGCCGCGGCCTTCGCTCTGATGCAAGCCTTGTTGCCGCTGCTCGCCTTCGCGCTGGCGGCAAGGGTCGGCCGATGAGCCCGCCGGGCCGCCCCAAGAGCGAATACCGGAGTGCGCAGCACGAAGGTGCTTCGATGAGCCTTGAACTCGACGGCGTGACGATCGCGGTCGCGGGCCGGCGGCTGGTCGGGCCTTTGTCGTTGCAGGTCGGCGCCGGCGAGGTGCTGGCCGTGATGGGGCCGAGTGGCTGTGGCAAGAGCTCGCTGCTGGCCTATATCGCCGGCATGCTCGAGCCGCCGCTGCAGGGCCGGGGCCGCGTCGTCATCGGCGGGCGGGATGTCGGTGGCCTGGCCGTAGAGCATCGCCATGTCGGCCTGCTGTTCCAGGACGACCTGCTGTTCCCGCACATGTCGGTACTGGCGAACCTGCTCTTCGCATTGCCCGCCGGCGTACGGCGTGACGGCAACCGCATCGGCGATCGCGATCTTGACCGCGCGCAGCTTGCCTGCACCGCGCTCGCCGGTGCCGGACTGGCGGGTATCGAGGGCCGGCTGCCGGCGCAGCTCTCGGGTGGCCAGCGTGCCCGCGTCTCGTTGCTGCGTGCCTTGCTCGCCGAGCCACAGGTCCTGCTGCTCGACGAGCCGTTTTCGCGCCTGGACGCGAAGCTGCGCGCGCACATGCGCAGCTTCACCTGGAGCGCGCTGCGGCAACGCGGGGTGCCGGCGCTGCTGGTGACACACGACGAGGCCGATGCCCCGCCGGGCGCGCAGATCGTGCACCTGGCCGGCGACGGCGCGGCATAGCGGCCGCCCTGACTGGCGTCATTCCTGCGCTGCCTTCAGCGCATCGACGATCGCCTGGTTCACCGCGCTGATGCCAAACAGCGCAAAGCGCGCGGTGGTCGGGCCGTCGACTTCAAGCACCGCATCGAGCCGCTTGCCGGCCGGCGCGCCCGGCACCGCGCCGATCAGGCGGCCAAACGAGCGCAGCAAGTCGAGTGGCGAATCGGGTGCCAGCACGCCCGTGCGCGGCCCCGGGCGCAGGCGCGCAAATTCACCGACCAGCACGATCGGCTCGGTCAGGTTGACCAGCGACAGCTGCGCATGTGCGTTGACCAGCGCCGCCGACGGTGCGGGCACGATTTCGAGCATCGGCGACTCGGCGCGCAGCTCGTTGGCACCTTCAAAAGTCGACGCGCGTTTCTTGCCGCCCGCGGCGTCGAAGCCGGTGAAGTTGACCGCCATCAGCATCGACAGGCCTTCGATGCCTTTGCTCGGATAAGCGACACGCGCCGCGAGGTTGCCCAGGCCCATGCCGGCGATGCCCCGCGGCACGATCTTCATGCCGCTGGGCGCAAAGGCGAGGTAACGCCGGATGTTGTCACCGGCCCTGGATTCGACGACCACCGGGCTGCCGGGACGCGTCGCGTGACCGCTTGCTTCGTATACCGCGCCCTGCGTGAAGGTGATCTCATCGGCCGGCGCGGGTGTGATGCCGGCGGCTTTGAGCCGCGCGCCCAAGTCGGCCCAGGCACGGTCGGTCAGCGCCTGCAGCGCGGCGACATCGTGCTGCGCGGTGTAGGCCACCACGGCCTGGTCGCCTTCGATCTGGTTGCCAAAAAGCCGGCCATCGGCGGGGCTGGCAACCACCTCGCCGGACTGGTCAAACAGCAGCTGGTACTCGGCGATATAAAAGCGCTTGCCTTTCAGGTCGATGCGCCCGCTGGTGCGCGCGGCGCGCATCGGCTCGCCGACGGCTCGCTCCAGCGCGCTGGCGATGGTCTGCATGTTCAGCGGCTGCAGGGCACGAGGTTCCTGCTGCGCCTGCGCTGCTGCGGCGCCCGTCAACAGCAGCAGCCACGCCAGCCGGTTGGGCGATGGAAAGGCGATCTGCATGCGGGGCATGGTGGTCGGCGTGGTCGGCCTGGTCGGCGTGATCGGGTTCAACTTGTGGTCACGCCATTTTTACACTGGCGTCAAGCGGCCGTCGCGCCAAGCTCACACGACCACCGGCTCGGGCTCGAGCCGGATGCCGAAGCGGCCATAGACACTTTCCTGGATCGCACGCGCCAGCGTCACGACCTCACCCCCGGTGGCCGCGCCGCGGTTGACCAGCACCAGCGAGTGCTTTTCGTAGACCCCGGCGCCACCGATGCCCTTGCCCTTCCAGCCGCAGGCGTCGATGAGCCAACCGGCGGCGAGCTTGACGCTGCCATCGGGCATCGGGTAATGCACGACCTCGGGGTCGCGGCCGATGATGTCGCGGCATTGTTCGGGCGTGACGACCGGGTTCTTGAAAAAGCTGCCGACATTGCCGATGACGGCCGGGTCGGGCAGCTTGGCGCGGCGGATGGCGCAGACCCAGTCGAAGATCGTGCGCGCGTCGGGCGCGCGGTTGCCGGTCTCGGCGGCCTTGCGCTCGAGTTCGAGATAACCGAGCACCGGCGCCCAGGGTTTCGGCAGCAAAAACCGCACCCGCGTGATCACGCTCTTGCCCGCAAGACCGCGCTTGAAGACGCTGTCGCGGTAGCCAAAACCGCAGGCCGCGGCGTCGAGCGTGACACCGCGGCCGGTCATCAGGTCGACCGCATCGAGCGAATGAAAACGGTCCTTCAGCTCGACCCCATAGGCGCCGATATTCTGCACCGGCGCGGCGCCCACCCTGCCGGGGATCAGGGCCAGATTTTCCAGGCCGGGCGCGCCGTTGGCGATGGCCCACTCAACCAGGCCATGCCAGCTTTCGCCGGCGCCGGCTTCGACGATCCAGGCGCTGGCGGATTCATCAACGATGCGTTTGCCCGCGACCTCAATCTTGAGGACCAGCGACTCGACATCGTGGGTAAAGATGAGGTTGCTGCCGCCACCGAGCACCAGTTTGGGCGCGCGACCCCATTGGGGGTGGTCGACCACCCGGCGCAGGTCGGCATCGCTGCGCACACGCAGCAGGCGCGCGGCCACCGCCGGCAGGCCAAACGTATTCAGCGCACGCAGGCTGACGCGGGTCTCGATTTGCAGGTCCAGGCTCGGGGTGGTCATGAGAAAATGAGCAACTCTTCCACCCCGATCGTGCCACGCCCGCCATGCCCAGCTTCGACGCCGTCATCGAACCCAACCTGGTCGAGCTGCGCAATGCGGTCGAGCAGGCCAACAAGGAGATCGGCACGCGCTTCGATTTCAAAGGCAGCAGCGCCAAGGTCGAGCTGAGCGAACAGGGCAAGGGCCGCGAACTGGTGCTGTATGCCGACAGCGACTTCCAGATCGCGCAGGTCACTGACGTGTTGCTCAACAAGCTCAGCAAACGTGGTGTCGACATTCGCTTTTTTGATCTCACGGCCAAGACCGAGAAGATGGGCGGCGACAAGGTCAAACAGCCGGTGACGGTCAAGACCGGCATCGACAGCGACAACGCCAAGAAGATCCAGACCCTGATCAAACAAAGCAAGCTCAAGGTGCAGGCCGCGATCCAGGGTGACGTGGTGCGGGTCTCGGGCGCCAAACGCGACGATCTGCAAGGTGCGATCCAGCACCTGAAATCGGCACTGACCGAGCTGCCGCTGAGCTTTACCAATTTCCGCGAATGAAGGCCCGGCCGGCTTTGTCCCTGGCCGCGTTGTTTGCAGCGATGGCTGCAACGCTGGTGCTGGTCTGGCCGGTCACCGCCGCCGCGCAAGGTGTGCAGTTTGCCGGCAGCATGGGCGAGCACAAGGCGCTGTTGATCATCGACGGCGCGGCCAAGACCCTGGCCGTCGGCGAAAGCCACGCCGGCGTCAAGCTGCTGTCGCTGGGCGACGGCCAGGCGCAGGTCGAGCGTGCCGGCAAGACCACCCAGTTGCGCCTGGGCGCCGCGCCGGTCGGCCTGGGCGGTGGTGTGCAGTCCAGCAGCGGCGCCCGCCAGATCGTGCTCACGGCCGGCCCCGGCGGCCACTTCATGACCCAGGGCGCGATTAATGGCCGCGCGGTGCAGTTCATGGTCGATACCGGCGCGACATCGGTCGCCTTGAGCCAGCAGGACGCTGAGCGCGTCGGGCTGGACTGGAAAAGCGGCCGCCGCGCGATGACCGGCACCGCCAATGGCCCGGTGATCGTGCATGTGCTGACGCTGTCTGCGGTGCGGGTCGGCGAGGTCACGGTCGCCAACGTCGACGCCGTGATCCTGCCAGCGCCGATGCCCTATGTGCTGCTCGGCAACAGCTTTCTCACGCGCTTTCAGATGCGGCGCGAAAACGATGTGATGCGGCTCGAGTTGCGCTGAACGGCTGTGAACTATGGCAAGACCCGAGGCGGCGCGTCGCGGTTCTGTGCTCTGATTTCCCCCGCCCCCACATCCTGTCCCGCTGCCTGAAAGAACCCCGCCATGTCGCTGCGCCGCACCGTTGTTGCCACTGTCCCCACCGCGCTGGCTGCCCTGGCTGGCCTCGCTGGCCTGCTATTTGCCGGCGCCACCGCGGCGCAGGCCTACCCGAACAAGCCGATCAACGTCATCGTCTCGTTTCCGCCGGGTGGTGATACCGACGCCTTGGCGCGGCTGTTTGCCGAAAAGCTGGGCGCGCGCGTCGGCCAGACGGTGATCGTCGAAAACAAGACTGGCGCCAGCGGCACGATCGGCAACTCCTTTGTCGCCAAGGCCCGGCCCGACGGCTACACGCTGCTCTTCACACCAAACACCCTGGCCACCGCGCCGCTGGTCTTGAAGCCCGGCAGCGGTGCCGCCTACGACCCGCTGACCGACTTCACGCCGATCGTGCTGGCGGGCACGCAGTCGCTGTTTGTCGTCGCCACCACGGCCAGCGGCGTGACGAACATGAAAGACCTGGTCGCGGCAGTCAAGGCCGGCAAGATCAGCAACTACGCCAGTCCGGGCAGCGGCTCGCCGATGCACATCCTGGGCGAGATGTTCAACAAGTCGGCGGGCATCAAGCTGACGCAGATCCCGTACCGCGGCAGCGGGCCGGCGATCGTCGACCTCGTGGGCGGCCAGGTGCCGATGATGTACACCACGCTCGGGCCGGTGGCGCAGCACATCGCGTCGGGCAAGCTGGTCAACCTGGGGGTTGCCGACCCGCAGCGCTCGCCGCTGGCGCCCAACGTGCCGACGCTGGCCGAGGCCGGATTCAGGGACGCCGAGGTCGGCGCCTGGCAAGCCTTTGTCGGCCCGAAAGGCCTGCCGGCGGACGTCGTGCAAACGCTCAACGGCCACCTCAACGAGATTCTGAAAATGCCCGATGTCGTCGCGCGCATGACCCTGCTGGCGCTGGTGCCGGTGGGCGGCCAGCCGGGCGCGGTGACGCAGATGATTGGCGAGAATTTCAACCGCTACGGCAAGATCATCAAGGAAGCCGGCATCCAGGCCGATTGAGCGCGCCAACGGCCGCGGTTTTGACCGGCACGCACCCGGCACGCATCCCGCCGCAACACGCGCTGCAACACGCGCCGCAGCAGCCGCCCGACCCGCCGC
>JAYUSP010000523.1:0-3147 GCA_043755615.1 Betaproteobacteria bacterium | reverse complement strand
GCGCCGATGTGCAGGGCCTCTTTGTGACGGTCGACCCCGAGCGCGACACCCCCCAGGTGCTGGGCGCGTATGTGCGCAATTTCGACCCCGGATTTGTCGCGCTGCGCGGCAGCGTCGATGAAACCAGGGCCGCGGCCAAACACTTCAAGGTCTTTTTTGCCAAAGTGCCGGGCAAGACCGACGGCAGCTACACGATGGACCACACCGCCGGCTCGTTCATCTTCGACCGCGCCGGCCGGGTGCGGCTGTTCACCCGCCATGGCACCGGCGCCGAAGCGCTGGCGCACGACCTGAAAATCCTGCTCGCGCAGAAATGAAAACGGCCCCGGGTGGGGCCGTTTTGCCGTGGTGCAGCGGGGCGGCGTGTTGCAGGCCAGCGGCAGTTTCAGGCCGCGACCGTCTCCAGCGCCTTGCGCATCTTCTTCATCGCCGCGACTTCGATCTGACGGATGCGCTCGGCGCTGACACCGTATTCGGCGGCGAGGTCGTGCAGCGTCATGCCGCCCGAGTTGTCGTCGTTGACATGCAGCCAGCGCTCTTCGACGATGCGCCGGCTGCGCGCGTCGAGCACATTGAGCGCCTGCCCGATGCCGTCGCTGCCCAGCCAGTCGCGGTGGCGTGATTCGATCGCCCGTGTCGGCTCGTCTCGGTCATCGGCGAGATAGGCAATCGGCGCGAAGCTGCGCTCGTCGTCATCGTCGTCGCCCTGCGGCTCGAGCGCGACATCGGCGCCCGAGAGCCGGGTTTCCATCTCGATGACTTCTTCGGGCTTGACATTCAGCGAGCGCGCGATCGTCGCGACTTCACTCGGGTTGAGCGTGCTGCGGTGGGTGTCGCCTTCGGCGGCGCCGGCACGGAAGCCCTGCTTCATCGAGCGCAGGTTGAAGAACAGCTTGCGCTGCGCCTTGGTCGTGGCGACCTTGACCATGCGCCAGTTTTTCAGGATGTACTCGTGGATCTCGGCCTTGATCCAGTGCAGCGCGTAGCTGACCAGGCGCACGCCCTGCTCGGGGTCGAAGCGCTTGACGGCCTTCATCAAGCCAACGTTGCCTTCCTGGATCAGGTCGCCCTGCGGCAGCCCGTAACCCAGGTACTGGCGCGATACCGACACCACCAGGCGCAGATGCGACAGCACCATCCGGCCGGCGGCGCCCAAGTCACCCTGGTCGCGTAACTGGCGCGCGAAGAGCTGTTCTTCCTGCGGGGTGAGCATCGGCAGGCGGTTGACGGCGCTGATATACGCGTCGAGATTGCCCAGCGAGGGCAACACCGACCAGGGGTCGCGCAGTGAAACGGCCGAAGAGGTCAATGAGGTGTTCATGGCTTTCTAAGAGTAAACCCGAGGGTGTGGGTTCCCTCAAATATTAGCACTCTCCGGGCAAGAGTGCTGATCATGACGTCGACATCGTGACCAAGGGCGAAGTCTAGTCGTACAGGATGTCGCAGCGATAGCGATCACTGACATTGCCATCCGCGAAGGGCGCTCACGGCACTTGATGCCCACTGCCGGCCTGCCAGATCTCGTACCAGGTCGGCGCGTCCAGAACCAGATCGAGGGCTAAAACTGCCTCGCGCAGCGCTTCGATGCGCCGCGTTCCGGCCACCGGCAGCGGCCGGCTCGGGTGCCGCAGCAACCACGCAAAGGCGACCCTGGCCGGCGTGCAGCCCAGCCGCGCCGCGACGCTGCCGAGCACCCAGCGCACCCGCTGCGCGGCGGGTGATTCGTCGCCGCCCAGCAGCCGCCCTTGTGCCAGCGGCGACCAGATCATCGGCCGGCGTCTCAAGCGCTGCGCCTGGTCGAGCGTGCCGTCATCCAGCGGCGCCAGATGCAGCGGATGCAGCTCGATCTGGTTGGTGGCCAGCGGCGTCGCGGCGTCGAGCAGCTCGAATTGCGGCGCCGAAAAATTGGAGACGCCGAAGTGCAGCACCTTGCCCGCACGTTTGAGCGCATCGATGGCGGTCGCGACTTCGCCTACGTCCATCAACCAGTCGGGGCGGTGGATCAGCAGCAGGTCGATGCGGTCGATGCGCAGCGCGCGCAGCGACTGCTCGACGCTGGCCGCGATATGCGCGCCCGAGCTGTCGTAGCTGTTGACGCGCTGTTCGGGCCGAGCCGGTTGCACGGGAGCGAGCGGCCGGATGCCGCACTTGGTGACGATCTGCAGGCGATCGCGCAAACCAGGCTGCAGCGCCAGCGCATCGCCAAAAAGGCTTTCGACGGTGAAGCCGCCATAGATGTCGGCATGGTCGAAAGTGGTCACGCCGAGTTCGGCGCATTGTTCGATCCAGCCCAGCGTCTGCTGCGCCGTCCAGGCCCAGTCGGCAAGCCGCCAGGCGCCGGCGGCGACGGGGCTCAGGCGCGGCCCGCCGTCACAAAGCGGCGCGAGATCCATCAATACCGGCAAGCTGGACTTCACAGGCCCTCACGGGCTGAACAGGAAGTTCAGCACGTCGCCATCCTTGACCACGTACTCACGGCCTTCGGCGCGCATCTTGCCGGCGTCCTTGGCGCCTTGTTCGCCCTTGCAGTGGAGAAAATCGTCGAAGGCGATGGTCTGCGCGCGGATGAAGCCCTTCTCAAAATCGGTGTGGATCACGCCGGCCGCCTGGGGTGCCGTATCGCCGGCGTGGATCGTCCAGGCGCGCACTTCCTTGACGCCGGCGGTGAAGTAAGTCTGCAAGCCGAGCAGCTTGAAAGCGGCGCGGATCAGGCGTGCCAGGCCGGGCTCGGACTGGCCCATTTCGGCCAGGAACATGACGCGGTCTTCGTCGTCCATGTCGGCGAGTTCGGCTTCGGTCTTGGCGCAGATCGCAACCACCGGCGCGCCCTGGCCCTTTGCATAGGCGCGCAGCTTGTCGAGATAGGGGTTGGCCTCGAAGCCGTCCTCGGCCACGTTGGCGACGAACATCGCCGGCTTGGCGGTGATCAGGCACAACGGCTTGACCAACGGCTGCTCTTCCCTGCTGAACGGGAGCGCACGCACTGGCGTGCCTTCGTTCAGTGCGGCCTGGCAGCGCTCCAGGATGGCGACGATCTTCGCGGCCTCCTTGTCGCCCGAACGCGCAGTCTTGTTGTGGCGATGCAGCGCCTTTTCCACCGTGCCCAGATCGGCCAGGCACAGCTCGGTCTGGATCACCTCGATGTCG
>JAYUSP010000522.1:0-3147 GCA_043755615.1 Betaproteobacteria bacterium | reverse complement strand
CGAGATCGGGGTGCGCCGTCAGGCCGGTGTCGAGCACCGCCACCGTGATGGCGGCGCTGCCGATGGTGCGGTCCCACGCCGCCGGCAGATTGATGCCTCCGAGGGCTTCGAAGTAGGACCACTGCTGCGCGTAGGACGGGTCATTGGGCGTGCGCATCGGCACCATGCGCAAGTCCGGTTCGGCGTACTGCACCTCGGGGTCCAATGCCAGCTGGCGGGCCAGTGCAGCGGCCTCGGCGCGCGAGTGCAGCCGCGACAACTGCACCACATGGGCATTGCCCGACATGCCTCGCAGGCGCTGCAACTTCGCACCGATGCGGCCGGCGACCTGCTCGAGGCGCGCTGTCGAGCTGGCCGCAGTGACGCCGGCTTCGGTCTCCCGCAAGCGCACGATCAAACGGTCGGTTGACTCGACGATGGACAGGCTGGCGGCCTGCGGCCCTATCGCCGGGCCGCCGGCGGTGGCGGGGCTGCTGCAAAACAAAGCGGCAACGGCAAACGTCAGTACCGGCGCGAGCCGGCTGATGGAAGAGGTCATTGGGGGGGATCCGGGGTGCAGCGGCTGAACCCCGTGCCGCCAGATCAAAACGATGAGGCGTGGCACGAGAGCGTGATTACAAATTGTAATTTCGCTGCCTCTGAAGGACTTCGCCCCGGTGTCGCTGTTCGCGACCGTGCCGATCATTCTGGTGGTCACATCGACGTTGCCGGTGAAAGACACGAAGCAGCTCATCGAATACGCCAAGGCCAACCCGGGCAAGCTGAATATGGCCTCTCCCGGGGCGGCCACGCTGACGCGCTTGTCGGGTGAGATGTTCAAACTGAAGGCCGGCATTGAGTGGACTACGGTGCACTACAAGGGCGGCCCGCCGGCAGTGCAGGATCTGCTGGGTGGCCAGACTCAACTGATGTTCGCCAATGCCTCCGACGTGATGTCGCACGTGTACAGCGGCAAGCTGCGTGCGCTCGCGGTGACGACCGCCAAGCGTTCGGAAAGCGTGCCCGAGCTGCCGACCGTCGACGAAAGCGGCTTGGCCGGTTTCGATGTCTCAACCTGGCAGGCGGTATTCGCGCCGGTTGGCAGGTCGCCAGCAGTGATTCAACGCCTGAACGCCGAGATCGTGAAGATCATGGCCCAGCCGGATGTGAGGCAGAAGTTCCTGGCCATGGGCACCGACGCAGCGTCGAGCACGCCCGAACAGCTGGGCAAGTTCATCTCCAACGAAGTGACGAACATCGACAAGATCGTCAAGCAGGTGGGCGCGAAGATCGAGTAGGCATGCACAGGCACGGGCCGCCGATCGGGCCACCGACCACATCAACTGCGGCCGTTCGCTGAGTGCAGTTCGCAGACGTTCGCTGATCTGACCGATAGGTCTCCGCCTTGTGGGACATGTAGGACGGCGTGCAAAAGATCTGACTGGCCGCTTTGGAGCGAGCAATCGGGCGGACTGGCCGTCTCAGGCCGGCCACAACCTGCCCCTGGTGACCCGCTCAGAATCTTCCCTGTTGGCTCGACTTGGATGACCGGTCTACGGCGGCCAACTTGAACTCCACTCTGACTCGTCCCGGCCGGTTCCCGCCGGCCAACTTGGCCAACGGGCTGCATAGACCAGTCATCGCGCTCTGGACCTGCGCCCGCCGCGACCCTGATGCCGTCAGTTCGAGGCGAACTCGTCGCCCAAGATCGCGGCGATGTTTTGGCGCTCGCCCAACAGCCGGACCACATCAAGCTGGTCTCCGCGTTCGAAGTAGCACCAGAGCAGCGGGAACTTCGCCACCCGCCAGGTCCGAAGCCCCGGAATACCGAGGAGCTTGCCGAGTGTCGGTGAGCCGATGCCAGGGTCGAGTTCGATCTGGTCAAGCGCGGCGTTGGTGGCGTTGGCCAGCTTCACTGCCACGCGGGTGCCACCCTCCTTGCGGTAGTACCTGACCTCGCCCTGCTGATCGCGCAGCGCCTGCGGGCGCAGAACTGCCGGCTTCAATCGATCTCGCCGCGAGCGATCGCCAGCAGTTCCTTCTCGTCCGCCTTGGTGCGACGCCGACCAGGCCCGGATGCCAGCCCTTCTTCGATGAGATCGCGAAGCCGCTGCTTGGCCTGCTCTTCCTGATCTCGGCGGACCAGGTCGCGGATGTACTCGCTGGTGTTGCCGTAGTTGCCGGCGGCGACCCGGTTATCGATGTACTCGCGCATCGACTCCGGCAAGGCAAAGCTCATGGTTTGGCGGCTCATGCAGGCATCTTGGTCGGCTTGACAACAGTTGTCAAGACCGCTGGAGGGAACACTTCCAGATCCAGGAATGCTGCCGCAGGCCGCATCGCAAACCCGCCCGTCAGGTGCCTGTGTCGTGGTCCGACTGGCGGCTTTGCCGCCACGAAATCAGGGCGGCCGATGACGGCTGTGGGTCGGGTGCTGGTATTCGTGACCGCCGGGCCAAAGGCCGCTGTATGGCCTACACCTGACATTCGGGCTCGGGCGACCGGTCTGCGCCGTCAAGCAGTCAGCGGCCGCCGTCAGGTGACAGTTGCTTGACGGCCACTACCGGTCGCCCAGGCATCAGAAAAATCTCTGGGCCAGTGACCGGTCTCGAAGTACAGCCGACATAGCCGGCGACCCGTCCAATGCGACGAAATCTCCATCGCGGTCACTCAGCTTGGTGCTGGCGCTCTCGACCCAAACCCGTCCGTCAGGCTTCTCCAAAGCTGCCCGACGCTCGGACCGACTTCTTTCGGGTTCTACGTCTCCGAAGCAGCCGTTTGTGTCCACCAGGGCCCGGCCATAACCGGGCGTTGGTGGAAAACCGGTTTGGAGCATGGCAGTTGACGAGTTGGACCCGGTTTTTCAGGCGGGTGTTCGACATCGACATGCCCCACAGTTGACCTGGCCGCGGCGCCGGCGAGTTCAAGATCATCGCGCCTCTAGTGCGCGAGTCGTCGTCATCGTCGAGGGCCGCGACACGGCCGGCAAGGGCGACGCGGTCACGGCGCATCATGGGTTAGCGCACGGCCAGCCGAGGAAGTGCCGGGCTTGCGCCCAGCCAGCTTTCCGGAAGCCATATCATCAAGGGCGGTGCCAGGTTTGACAGGTGCCATTTTTTATGTCCCCAGCGCTCGCAGAATGTTTTTGATGTCTGATGTCATGCCGCA
>JAYUSP010000521.1:0-3150 GCA_043755615.1 Betaproteobacteria bacterium | reverse complement strand
GCGATGACATAATCTTCAGCATCCCGAGTCAGGTGCGCCACGCACCTCAACGAGCCCAAACAAGAGCGTTGGCCACCGAGCAAGAACTGTCGAGCTTCCTCAAAAGCGTCGAGAAGCGTGCGTTCAAGCGCACTGCCTTCACCGTTCGCGATGACGACGCCGCTTTGGACATCGTGCAGGATTCGATGATCCGCCTTGCCGAGCGCTACGCCGACCGGCCGCCGAACGAGCTGCCGCTGATCTTCCAGCGCATCCTGTCCAACGCCACGATGGACTGGTTTCGGCGCAAGAAGGTGCGCAATGCGCTGATTTCGAACCTGTCAGATTTCGAGTCGCCCGGCGACGACTCCGATTTCGACCTGCTCGAGCTGCTGCAGTCGGCTGAAGGCTCGCCGGGCACTGAAAGCGCGGCCGATGCCGTTTCGCGGGCACAAATCCTGCAACTGATCGATGCCGCTGTCGGCGACCTGCCCGGGCGTCAACGGGAAGCGTTCCTGCTACGTTACTGGGAAGAGTTTGACGTCGCCGAGACAGCGCAGGCCATGGGTTGCTCAGAAGGCAGTGTCAAGACACACTGCTCCCGTGCCGTGCATGCGCTGGCCAAGGCCTTGAAAGCCAAAGGAATTTCACTGTGACCGCCGAGAACCGCAGCCCCCGCCCAGCAAATGTCGAGGCCGCCGAAGCCCGCTTTGCGAAGCGCGTCGCGGCCGGCCTCAGCGCGCATCACGCGACCTTGCCGCACGATATCGAGCAACGTCTGCGCATCGCCCGCGAACAAGCCTTGCAGCGCGCCCGCCATGCCCGCTCTGCGGTGGCCGTGCCCGTCGTGCTGGTTCAAGGCGGCGGGACGCTGGCCTTTGGCGGCTCGCCTTGGTGGTTGCGTCTGGCCTCGATGGCGCCGATCGCAGTGCTCTTTGTCGGCCTCGTCCTGATCGATCGCCTCAACAGCGAGCAGCAGATCCTCGCAGCCGCCGAAATCGACGCCGTCCTGCTGGCCGACGACCTGCCGCCGGCGGCCTACACCGACCCGGGCTTCGGCGAGTTTGTCAAACAGCCGCTGCCGTGATCGCGGATAGCCCAATCTCGCCGCTGCGGCGGCCGGTGATGGCCATGCTGGCGGCCCTGGTCATGGTCACCTTCGGCGTCGGCCCGGCCGGCGCGCAAACGACCGTTGCTGCGGCGCCCGTCGCCGCCGAACAGGGCCCGCGCTGGCAGGCCCTCACCGCCGCGCAGCGCAGCGCCCTGGCACCATTGCAACGCGATTGGTCGTCAATCGACCCGGCGCGCAAGCAAAAGTGGATCGAGGTCGCGTCGGTCTACCAGACGATGAGCGCGCAGGAGCGCGAGCGCGTCCAGCAGCGCATGAACGACTGGGCGCAGATGACCCCTACCGAACGCGGCCGCGCGCGATTGCAGTTTCAGGAAACCCGGCAATTGCCGGCGCAAGACCGCCAAGCGCGCTGGGACGCCTACCAGGCCCTCGGCGACGATGAGCGCAAGCGCCTCGCTGCCAAGGCCAGCCCGGCGGCGTTGACCCCGCGTGCGGCGGCCTCCGCGGCGGCTGCGGCTGCCGTATCGGCGGGCGTTCGCGCGCCCGAAACGTCGGCCAAGCGCAACCTCGTGGCCAATGTGCCGCCGCCGGCCAGCGTCAACAGGCCCGTCGCGCCGACCGTCGTGCAGGCGCGGCCGGGCGCGACGACCACGCTGGTATCCAAAGCGGCGCAGCCGCCTGCGCACCACCAGCCCGGGCTGCCGAAGATCGCTGCAACACGCGGTTTTGTCGACCCGACGACGCTGCTGCCCAAACGCGGCCCGCAGGGCGCGGCGATCGCCGCGGCCCCGGCCGCATCGGGCAGTACCACCGGCAGGCCGTGAAGCCAGCACGGTCGCCCGCGGTGCCAGGCGCACCCGGGCCGATGAGCGTCGCCGGACTGCCCCCAGGTGCGAGCGCCGCGTCGAGGTGCAAGGTCGCGCCGGTGGCCGCAAGCCCGGAGTCCCCTTGAACCTGGTAGCGCCGCGGCTGCTGCGGCGAATGGCCTGTTTTGTCTACGAAGGCACGCTGCTTTTTGGCGTCGTGATGATCGCGGCCTATTTGTTCTCGAGCCTGACCCAGCAGCGTCATGCGCTGCAGGGGCAGCATGCGTTGCAGGCCTTTTTGTTCGTCGTGCTCGGCATCTACTTTGTCTTTTTCTGGAGCCGCGGCGGCCAGACCGTAGCCATGAAGACCTGGCATATCCGTGTCGTCAGCGCCAGCGGCGGCCCGGTGTCGCAGGGCCGCGCTCTCGCCCGCTACGTCGCCGCCTGGCTGTGGTTCTTGCCGGCGCTGGCTGCGGTGCAATGGTCCGGCCTGAAAGGCGGCGCGCCGATCTTTGCGTTCACGCTGACCGGCGTCGTGGCCTACGCAGCGCTGGTCTGGCTGCATCCGCAGCGCCAGTTCTGGCACGACGTGGTCTGTGGCACGCGGCTCGTCGACAGCCGCCAGGCACCGCCGCGCACCTGACCAGGTGCGGCGCAGCGGGCCTGACCGAGACGATCGCTCGGGCAGAATCCGCGCCATGAGCAACCCCCACAAAGGCCGCACCGGCATCGACCGCGTTGTGCATGCGACCCGCTACTCGGCCGCTGGCCTGGTCTCTGCGTACCGACATGAAAGTGCCTTTCGGCAGGAGTTCTGGCTCGCCGCGGTGATGCTGCCGTTGTCGGTGTGGCTCGGTCGCAATTGGGTCGAAACCGCCCTGCTGGCCGGCTCGGTGGTGCTGGTGCTGATCGTCGAGCTGCTGAACTCGGGTGTCGAAGCCGCGATCGACAGGATCTCGTTCGAGTTGCACGACCTGAGCAAACGGGCCAAGGACTTTGGCAGTGCGGCGGTGTGCTTGTCGCTGCTGACCTGCGCGTCGATCTGGATCGCCGCGCTGTGGACGAGGTTCGGGCCATGAGCCTGCACGGCCGCCCGAAAGGCGAATACCGGAGTGCGCAGCACGGAGGTTGCCTGATGAGCACGACCGCGCCGTTTTCGCTCTGCGTGTACTGCGGCTCGCGCCACGGCGAACATGCCGACTACACCGCCGCTGCGGTTGCGGTGGGCACCGAGATCGGCCGGCGCGGCTGGCAGCTTGTCTATGGTGGCGGCATCGTCGGCCTGATGGGCGT
>JAYUSP010000520.1:0-30883 GCA_043755615.1 Betaproteobacteria bacterium | reverse complement strand
CATCGCCCGAGCCGGCGATCGACACATGCAGCGATTTCTGCGCGTGCACCGATGCATCACCACTGCCTGCGATGCTGACCCGGACATCGTCGGCCGAGATCTTGGCGAGCTGGATATCGCCACTGCCGGCGATGCTGAGCCTGAGTTGCGCGGCCTTGCCGTCACCGCGCACATTGCCGCTGCCCGCGATGGTGACTTCCATTTCGTTGGTGGTGATCGCGTTCAACTGGCCGTCGCCCGACCCGGCGATCGAAAACTTCAGCGCCGGTGTGTTCAAGCCGTCCACCGTGACCCGGCCCGACCCGCCACTGGAGATCGCTTTGAGTTGCACGACGTCGATGTTGACGATCGGCTCGCTGCGGGTGTGGACACTGCTGCCGCGCTTCCAGCGCACATGCAAGGTGCGCCCGCCGCTGCCCGACTCGACCACCGTTTCCAGCAAGGTTTGCAGGTTGTCGTCGGTGCGCACCTCGACGGCCTCGCGCGACCCCTGGCGGATCTTGACGTTGATCGACCCCGACACCGCGATCGACTGGAAGTCGCTCGCTTCGCGGGCCTGGCTGACCACGGTGCCGGAGCCGGTGGACGACTTAGCCCGCCAGGACCAGCCGGGTTCGTTGTCGGCATATGCCAGCGGGGCTGCAAAGAGGGCGGCGCACAGGGTCGTGCAAAGGTAGGCGCGTCGGCTGGAGTTCATGGCAGGTTCCGTGGCTGAGTCAGTGCACTATGCCCCGGCGAGTCGCCACGCCGCCAGCGCCACGCGATGGAATGCGGCTGCCGCCGACGAAGCGCCGTCGAAACGCGGACAGCAAGTCACGCCGCGTCAGGGTTTTTTCGACCCGACCTTGGCTGCCGGCTCGTCGGCTCCTTTGCCGGCGCTGGCTTCTTTGGCATCTGCCTCTCTCGCCGCGGCCGCAGGTGCCGGCAAGGATGCCGCGCCCTGCGGCGGCACTTCCTCGATCTTGTTCTCGCGCATGTAGTCGTTCATCTCGCGCCAGCCGGCAAAGACCGCGCCGCGGTCGGCCTTCTTGTTCAACGAATAGCAGTCTTCGATCGCGCGGCCGGCATGCCGACAGGCCGCGCCCACTGCCTTGCCGTCGACTTCCTTGCGCGCGGCCAATGTCGACGCTGGCTCGACGCCGAGCAGGTCGCAACCCGCCAGCGCGGCGGTCGCGGCGAGCAAGGCAGACAGAGCGGGGCGAAGGCGGGCGTGGTTCATGCGGGGTCCTGGCGGGATATCGGCTGCCAGCGGCCTGCACTTGAGGCCTGCCGGCGCTACATCACCGGGTCAGAACGCCGTCGCGATCAGCGATGCTCCGGCGCGTAGCGCCAGCCCGGGCCCGGACTGCAGGTATTGCGCGGCGGCGATCCGGCGCCCACCCGGCCGCTGCACCTGCAGCAGTTCCAACACGCCGGCGCCGCAAGCGACGGCGAGCCTGCCGTCGCCGAACTCAAGCACCGCGCCGGGCGCACCGTGACCCGGATGCAAGTGCGCGCGCCAGAGCTTGACCACCTCTCCGCCCCAGACAAAAGTCATCCCCGGCAAGGGGTCAAAAGCGCGCACGCGGCGCTCGATCGCAATGGCCGGCTCGTGCCAGTGAATCGCCGCTTCGGCCTTGTCGATCTTGTGGGCGTAGGTCACGCCGTCGGTCGGCTGCGGCTGCGCCGGCAGCGCGCCGATTTGCAGGCG
Source organism: Betaproteobacteria bacterium (assembly GCA_043755615.1). Classification (GTDB taxonomy): domain Bacteria; phylum Pseudomonadota; class Gammaproteobacteria; order Burkholderiales; family Burkholderiaceae_C; genus Rubrivivax. Next base: position 29,193 of record JAYUSP010000520.1, on the reverse strand, counting down.
CTGCAGCGCCTGCACGATCAGCTTCGCACCCATCGCGGCCAGGCGCTGGTGCAGCGTCGCCGAGTTGTCGTCGGCGCTGATCGGCGTCGTTTCGGTCAGCAGCATCGCGCCGGTATCGAGGCCGGCGTCCATCTGCATGATCGTGATCCCGGTCGTGGTGTCGCCGCCTTCGATGGCACGCTGGATCGGCGCTGCGCCGCGCCAGCGTGGCAGTTGCGAAGCATGGATATTCAGGCAGCCCAGACGCGGCAAAGTCAGTACCCACTGCGGCAGAATCAGACCGTAGGCGGCGACCACGAACACGTCGGGGGCGGCGTCGTTCAGCGCCTGCTGCGCCACCGCCGCATCGTCGGCGAATTTGCCATCCAGACGCAGGCTGCGCGGCTGGGCCAGCCGCAGCCCAAGCTCTAAGGCCAGCCGCTTGACCGCCGACGGCTGCAAATTCAAGCCGCGGCCGGCGGGCCGATCGGGCTGGGTCAGCACCAATGGGATCTCGAAACCGGCCGCATGCAGCGCGGCCAGGGCCGCCGCGGCAAAGTCCGGTGTGCCGGCAAAAACCACCCGCATGGCAGGCGCCGCAATCAGGCGCGCTGCAGTTCGCGGGCGCGCTTGAGCATGCGCGTGCGAATGCGGTCGCGCTTGAGCGGGCTCAGGTATTCGACAAAAACCCGGCCGACCAGGTGGTCCATCTCATGCTGGATGCACACTGCCGTCAGGCCTTCGGCTTCAAGCTCAAAACTGTCGCCGGCGCGGTTGAGCGCGCGCACCGTGACCAGCGCGTGGCGCTCGACCTTGTCGTAGGTGGCGGGCACCGACAGACAGCCTTCTTCGCCGAGCAGCATCTCGTCGCTGGCCGCGACGAGCTCGGGGTTGATCAGCACCAGCGGCCGGTCACGCGCTTCGCTGGTGTCGATCACGATCACACGCTGGTGCACGTCGACCTGGGTTGCAGCCAGGCCGATGCCTTCGGACTCGTACATCGTGGCCAGCATGCCGTCGACCAGCGCGCGGATGTGCTCGTCGACCACGTTCACGGGTGTCGCCACGCGGTGCAGTCTGGGGTCGGGGTATTTGAGGATGGTCAGCAGGGCCATAGCGGTCGGGGCAGTCCGGGCAATCAGGGCGGCAGCGCGCCGGGCAAACGTGCCGCGCCAGCCGCAACCGCACGCAAGAGTTGTCGATATGGCGCAACATGCACCCCCGCGGTGGCCTCGGCAAGGAGCCGATAAGCTGGGCGTTTTCGTTGCGATATCAAGGGTTTAGCGGCAGAATTTGTGAAACTATCTGAGGAGTCAGACGGGCTGCGTGGAAGCGCTGCACCGCGCTGCCCCAGACCACGCCCAAGTTCACCATTTGTCAGCCCGCCATTGTGGCATCCGAGAAGATGCGCCTGGCGGCGCCGGGAGTTCAGAATATGAGCGTTTTTCGCCCCCTCGCCGGCCGCCGCCACGCCCGCCCCGCGGCCGTCGCCCGCACCGTTGCTGCGCTGTTCGTCGCCACGTTGGGGCTGACGACGCTCGGCGCAGCCGCCGCGGACCCCAATTTCCCGATCAGCCCGCAGCAGCGCGGCACGGCGCAGCAAGTCGCCCAGAGTGGGGTGCCGCTGTCTGAACTGGCGCCCAACGCGCCCGACTCGCACACCGTGCAGCGCGGCGACACGCTGTGGGATATCTCCAAGCTGTTCCTGACCAGCCCCTGGCGCTGGCCCGAGCTCTGGGGCATGAACCTTGAGCAGATCCGCAACCCGCACCTGATCTATCCCGGCCAGGTGCTGGTGCTTGAAAAATCCGGCGGCCGCGCCCGGCTGCGGCTGGCACAGTCCGCCGGCGGCGCGCCGACAAATACCGTCAAGCTGTCGCCGCGGGTGCGCAGCGAATTGCTCGGCAATGGCGCGATCGCGGCGATTCCGCTGCACCTGATCGGGCCGTTCTTGAACGAAGCGGTGGTCTTCGAGACCAACGAGCTCGATGCGGCGCCGCGCATCGTGAGTTCACAAGAGGGTCGCGTGTTGTTGTCGCGTGGCGAGACCGCTTATGTGCGCGGCAACCTCGGTGGCGCGCGCGACTTCCGCATCTTTCGCGAAGCGCGGCCGCTGGTCGACCCGCTGACGCGGCAGATCCTCGGCTACGAAGCGCCGTTTGTCGGCACCGCCGAATACCTGCGCTCGGGTGAAGAACGCACCGGTGCCAATGGCAAGCTCGAAATCGTGCCGGCGACCTTCCGCGTCAATACCGTGCGCCTCGAGGCCGGTGTCGGCGATCGCCTGTCACCCACCCCGCCCAGCGATTTGACGGCTTATGCGCCGCGGGCGCCATCGGCCCCGATCGACGGCCGCATCGTGTCGATCTACGGCGAGGCCTTGAGTGCCGGGCAGAACCAGATCGTGGCCCTGAACCGCGGCAGCCGCGACGGCATGGACCGTGGCCATGTGCTGGCGCTGTGGCGCGCCGGCACGCTGGGTGTCGACAAAACCGACCCCAAGCGCCCGGCGCTGCAGTTGCCCGACGAGCGCCATGGGCTGCTCTTTGTCTTTCGCGTTTTCGAGCGCGTGTCGTACGCGCTGATCCTCAACGTGCAGGATCCAGTGCGCCCGGGCGACCGCTTCACACAGCCGTGAAGACCGCGGCAACGTCCGCCGCACCGCCGGCCGCGGCCTTGGCCGCCGAATCCGCCATCCCCGCCATCCCCAGCGTCACCGCTGCCGAAACCCGCTGCGCCGCAATCGCGCCCGCCGTCTGTGCTTGACGACAGTGAGTTTGCGGCCTGGTTCCGCCTCATCGAAACCCCCGGCCTGAGCCGGGCCTCGGCGCGCGCGCTGTTGGCGGCTTTTGGATCAGCGCTGGCGGCCATCGATGCGTCGTCGGCGCAGCGGCGCGGCATCATCGGCGCCGCCGCCGCGCCGCTGGACAGCATGCCGCCAGAACTCGCCGACCGCCTGGCCGCCGCGCAAGCCTGGCGCCGGGCCGGCGAAGATCGATATGTGTTGACGATCGGCGACACCGCCTATCCGCCACTGCTGCTGCAGACCGCCGACCCGCCGCTGCTGCTGTATGGGCAGGGGCGCGTTGACCTGCTGGCGGCGCCAGCAATCGCCATCGTCGGCAGCCGCAACCCGACACCGCAGGGCGCTGACAACGCACGCAGTTTTGCCAGGTTCTTGAGCGACGCTGGCCAGGTGGTGGTGTCCGGCCTCGCCGCGGGCATCGACGGCGCCGCGCATGAAGGGGCGATGGCCGGCCGCACCGGCACCGTCGCGGTGGTTGGGACCGGCCTGGACCGGGTCTATCCGGCCCGGCATCGCGAGCTCGCCCACCGTATCGTGCGCAGCGGCGCGGCGATCAGCGAATTTGCGCCGGGCATGCCGCCGCTGCCGGAAAACTTCCCGCAGCGCAATCGCATCATCGCCGGCATGACCCGCGGCACCCTGGTCGTCGAAGCGGCTTTGCAGTCGGGCTCGCTGATCACGGCGCGCCTGGCCACCGAGGCCGGACGCGAGGTGTTTGCAGTGCCCGGATCGATCCATGCGCCGCAGGCCCGGGGCTGCCACGCGTTGATCAAACAAGGCGCCAAGCTGGTCGAGTCGGGCGCCGACATCCTCGAAGAGTTGCAGCCCGGCAGCCGCGCCGCCGCGCCGGCAGCGGCGGCCCTGTTCGACGAGCTGCCGCCCGACCCGATCCTGGACGCACTGGGGCACGACCCGGTGACGCTGGACGCCATCGGCGCGCGCACCGGCTGGTCGGCGGCAGAGCTGGCGGCACGCCTGCTCGACCTGGAGCTCGAAGGCCGCGTCGCGCGCCTGCCCGGCGGCCTGTACCAGCGCCGCATCGCGGTCTGATCCAGCCTGATCCGGGCTGGCCCAGGCCGATCCGACCTAGCCCGTCAAAAGGGGTTCGTTGTCGGCACGTCGGGTATAGTGGCCCGATGTTCGATGTGCTGGTCTACCTGTACGAAAATTACTGGCGTCCGGACGCCTGTCCGGACCACCGGCAGCTCAAGCGCAAGCTCTCGGCGGTGGGTTTCGAAAACGACGAAATCCAGGAAGCGCTGAGCTGGCTCGACGGCCTGGCCGCCGGAGCCGACGCGGTGCAGGGCACGCAGAGCGACAAGAGCATGCGCATCTACACCGCCGCCGAGCGCGAGCTGCTCGGCGACGAGTCGATCGGCTTCATCAGCTTCCTCGAATCCGCCGGCGTGCTGCCACCGCCGATGCGCGAAATGGTGCTCGACCGCGCCAGCGCGACCGGCGCCGGCTCGATGGACCTCGAAGACCTGAAGATCATCGTGCTGATGGTCTTCTGGAGCCTGGGCGAAGAGCCCGACGCGCTGATCCTGGACGAGTTGTTCGTCGACCCGCAAGACCGCCTGATCCACTGATCTACTTATCAGTTCAGCAGCCGGCTCGGTTCGACATCTAGTTTGGCCAACGCGCTGCGAGTGGCGCGAACGGTGAGCGCCTCGTCCTGCGCTGGCAGCATCAGGCCGGCCTGCAGGTAGGACGCCAGGCGCTGTTTCTGGAACAGCACGCAGCGCCCTTGTGCCGTGACAAACAGTGAAAGCTGTTTGCGAAAGCCATGCCAGGCCAACTGCACGGCCTCGTTGCGGCCGCGGTGTTCGAGCATGTACCAGGTGCCGACCTGCAACTCGCGCGCCCAGGCGATCATCGCCGGCGTCGGCATCGAGCCCCCTTCGGAAACGACTTCGAGTTCAGAGCTTTCGTGGCCAGAGATGTCGAGCACGATCGATTCGTCGATCGCCACGTCCTGGGCATCGGGCAGCAGCTCTTCGAGGGTTTCCAGGCGCTCCATCAGCTCGGTCAGGCGCTCGTGCGGGATCAGCGCGGCCTTGGCCGTAAAGGCCGCGGCAAGCGCGTTGTTCAGGTGTTTGATCTGCTCGTCCTGGCGCGCGGTGTCCATGCCCGAGCCGCCCATGCCTTCGCGCAGCGCCTTGAGCAACGGCGGCAGGCGCCGGATGACCTCGGCGCGCTCTTCGCGCGAGACCTTCGCGCTGGCCGACCAGATCAGATCGGCGGCGGCCTTTTTCATCGACTTGGTCTGCTCGCTCTGCACGCCGTAACGCACGCCGGTCGTGCCCAGCACATCGGCCCAGACCTGGAACAGGAACTGGCGCACACCTTCTTGCACCGGCACCTCGTTGAGCATCTTGCGCAGCTCGATCGTGTACTGAATCGCCAGGGTCTCGCGCTGCTCGACCTGCTGAGCCAGCGACACCGCCTTGCGGGTGGCTTCGTTGCGGTTGCGCAAATAGTGCTCCAGGAATTTTTCGAACTCGGTGAGCACGGTCTGGAAGACGCGCCGACCCGTATCAGGATAGGCCTCGACGACCTGCACGATGCGCTTGATTTCTTTTTCCAGCGCATCACCAACACCCTGGGTCGCGCTGTCGAAGCCCATCACGCAGGCTCCCATGCGGTCGATGAGTTGGCGCGCTGGATGGTCGACGGTGGCAAAAAAATCGGGCTCGCTGACCGCCACGCGAAGCACCGGCATCTGCAGACGTGCAAACCAGACCCGCACCGCCGACGGGATGCGTTCTTCGGTCAGGATGCTCTGGAACAACAAGGCCACGATCTCGATCGTGGCGCGCTCTTCGGGCGTTGCCGCCGCCGACTTGAGCTGCTGCTTGCGCTGGTGCAGTTCTTCAAGCAGCGCCGGTGTCGTGACGAGCATCTCGCCGTGCGCGCTGCGCTGGGTGACACGCTCGCGAATGCGCTGCTGCGCATCGTTGATGGCCACCGACAGTTTGGGCGACAACACGCCGCTGCGGGTGCTCGCCGCAAACGACGGCACATGGCGGCCGACGAGCCGGTTCAGGCGCCCGAGCACGGCCTCGGCATGTTCACCGCTGCGCGGCAAGGGCGTCGCGCGGGTCATCATGCGGGTCTCTTCGCCAGCCCGGCCGTGATCGCTTTCACCACCACCACCACCGCCGCCCCTGGCAACACCACCACCGCCACGGCCGCTGCGATGGCCATCGGCACGATAGCCAGAAGCGCCGCCGCCGGCACCGACCCCGGGGTTGCCAGCAGCGCCGGGGCCGCCGCCAAAACCACCAAAACCACCACTGGCACCACCACCACCGCTACCACCACCGCTACCACCACCGCCGCGATAGCGGTCTGCGTCAACGCCTTCGCGGCCGGTGTGACCGCCGCCGCCTGCGGAGCGCAAGCCGCCACTCTGCGTGCGCAGGCCGCCGGAGTCGCCTCCGTAGGCGGTCGCGCCGCCATAAGACGTCGCGCTGCCGTAGGCCGGCGGCGTCACCGGGCGGGTGCGCCGGATGAACGGGCGCAGGTCGACCTCGGTCAAGACGCCCTCGGCAACGAGCCAGCTGTTGACCTCGTGATACGCCTCTTCGACGAGCGCTGCGAACTCATCGTGCAAAACGGTCTGCAGATCGCGCCAGCCGTCCATCGGATTGGCGCTGGCACGCCAGGCGTCCACCGCCAACCTGGCCAGCACCTGCGCACGCACCATGTCGTTGGGCTCAAGTTCGGCACGCTGCTCGAGCGACGCGATGCGCGAGCGCAGATCGGCAAACTCCCACGAGGCGCGGTCCATCACCGCCAACGCCAGCCGCGAGGTCAGGATTTCGCGCTCGATCGTATCGTCGTCGACCAGGGTGAGCGGCGCCATGCCGGCGCCGCCAGCGGGGGGCAGCAGGTCGCCCGGGCGCGTGCCTGCGACGCCGTGCACCAGCACATGGCGCAGCCCGCCAGCGATCGACCGCTGCCAGCCGTCGGCGGTGCGCATCAGGTTTTGCAGCTGGTCGCGCCGGCGTAGCGCCACGGCGTGTTCCGCTGGTTTGTCGAGTTTGATCCGGGCCGCGTCGACGACCGCTTGGGCGATGCCGGGCAGGCCGCGCGCGACTTGTTCGCTGTACCGCCGCCGCGCCTGTGCCGCGATGTTCAAGGAGGCAGCACGGGTCGCCATTGTCGCGGTCTGAGGGCCGGGGTTAAGTGTCGACTAACTCTACACCACGGCCCCGGCGTTCGGGTCGTTGGGGTCGGAGTCCTTGCCCGACACGCGGATCAGGTCTTCGCGCTTGACACCCAGCCACATCGCGATCCCAGCCGCAACGAAGATCGACGAGTAGATGCCGAACAGGATGCCGATCGTCAGCGCCACCGCAAAGTGGTGCAGCGTCGGGCCGCCGAAGATCAGCATCGACAGCACCATCATCTGCGTCGAGCCGTGCGTGATGATCGTGCGGCTGGTGGTGCTCGTGATCGCGTGGTCGATGACCTGCGGCGTCGTCAGCTTGCGAAAGCGCCGGAAGGTTTCGCGCACGCGGTCGAAGATGACCACCGACTCGTTGACCGAATAACCCAGCACGGCAAGCACCGCGGCCAGCACGGCGAGCGAAAACTCCCACTGGAAGTAGGCGAAGAAGCCCAGGATGATGATGACATCGTGCAAGTTGGCGACGATGCCGGCGACGGCAAACTTCCACTCGAAGCGGAAGGCCAGGTACAGCATGATGCCGAGCACCGTCATGCCCAACGCCAAGGCGCCATCGCGGGCGAGTTCGGAGCCTACCGACGGGCCGACAAATTCGGTGCGCTGCAGCCGCACTGGCTCGGCGCCCGAGGCTACCGAGCAGGACGGCCGGCTGACCTGCTCCCCCTGCGGCGTCGTGTACTGCTTGCGCCCGCTGGTGCCGTTTTCGGCCTTGCAAAGCTCGCCGAAGACGAGCCCCGCTACGTCGGTCTGCTTGCCGTCGCCGCGCACCGGCACCCGGATCAGGACATCACGCGAGGTGCCGAAGGTCTGCACCTGGACTTCGCCAAAGCCCAACTTCTCGACGGCAGCACGAACCTTGTTGATATCGGCCGACTGGCTGTACTCGACCTCGATCACGGTGCCGCCGGTAAATTCGATCGACAGATGCAGGCCGCGCGAGAAAAGGAAAAAGACGGCGGCTGCAAATGTGATGAACGAGATCAAGTTCAGCGCCAGCGCGTGGCGCATGAACGGGATGTCGCGCCGGATTCTGAAAAATTCCATCTCGGTGCTCCTGCTTTAGGCCTTGGCCGCGGGCGGGGTGGGTGCGTCGCCACTGCCATTGCCATCGGCATCCGGGCGCCAGACTTGGCCGATGGATACCGCCTTGAGTTTTTTCTTCGCGCCGTACCAGAGGTTGACGAGGCCGCGCGAGAACATCACGGCCGAGAACATCGACGTGAGGATGCCCAGGCAGTGCACGACCGCAAACCCGCGCACCGGCCCGGAGCCAAACGCGAGCAGCGCCAGTCCGGCGATGAGGGTCGTCACGTTGGAGTCGAGGATGGTTGCAAAAGCACGTTCGTAGCCGGCGTGAATCGCCGCCTGCGGCGGCGCGCCGCCGCGCAGCTCTTCGCGGACACGCTCGTTGATCAGCACGTTGGCGTCGATGGCCATGCCCAGGGTCAGCGCGATCGCGGCCATGCCAGGCAATGTCAGCGTCGCCTGCAACATCGACAGCACCGCCACCAGCAGCAGCAGATTGAACGCAAGTGCCAGCGACGAGAACAGCCCGAACAGCAGGTAGTAGCTGCACATGAAGATCACGATCGCGATGAAGCCGTACTTCACGCTGTCAAAACCCTTGGCGATATTTTCGGCGCCCAGGCTGGGGCCGATCGTGCGCTCTTCGATGATGTCCATCGGCGCGGCCAGCGAGCCAGCGCGGGTGAGCAGCGCGAGGTCGGCGGTTTCCTGCGGCGTGAAGTTGCCGGTGATCTGGAAGTCGGTGCCGAACTCGCCCTGGATCGTGGCCACCGAGATCGCTTCGCCCTTGCCCTTTTCGTAGAGCACGATGGCCATCAGCTTGCCGAGGTTCTCGCGCGTGGCGTTGCGCATCGCGCGGCCGCCGACATCATCGATGCGCAGCGATACCGCCGGGCGCTGGTCTTTGTCGATCGTCGACGCGGCCTGTTTGAGCTGGTCGCCGGTGACGATGACCTCACGCTTCAGCCCGACCAGGCCCTGCTGGCCGTCGCGGTTGCGGTTGGGCACCGTCTCTGCCGCGGCGGCGATATCGGGCTCGACGAGGCGGATCTGCAAGGTGGCGGTGCGGCCAATGATGTCCTTGGCACGCGCGGTGTCCTGCACGCCTGGCAATTGCACGACGACGCGGTCAGCCCCCTGCTGCTGGATCACCGGCTCGGCGACACCGAGTTCGTTAACGCGCTTGTGCAGGGTCTCGATATTCTGTTTGAGCGCCTGGTCGCGGATCTCGCGCTCGGCCTCAGTCGACAAGCGGCCGACGAGCATCGGCGTATCAGAGCCGGCGGACTCATTCCAGCGCAGGCTGGGCAGTCGTTCGGCAAGCACCGGTGCGGCGTTCTTCGCCGACTCGGCGTCGGGGAAACGCACCTCGATCGCCGACGCGTCGCGGCGCACGCCGCTGAAGCGGATCTTCTTCTCGCGCAATACGGTGCGGCTGTCGCTGACGTAGGTGTCCATCGCCTGCTTCACCGCCGACGGCATGTCCACCTGCATCAGGAAATGCACGCCGCCGCGCAGATCCAGGCCCAGGTACATCGGCAACGCGCGCACGTTGGCCATCCACTTCGGCGAGCGCGACAACAGGTTCAGCGCGACGATGTAGCTCGGCGCTGCCGGGTCCGGATTCAGCGCCGCGACGAGGGCGTCCTTGGCGCGCTTCTGGGTGTCGGTATCGGGGAAACGGGCCTTCACCGACTGGCCGTCGAACTGCACGAAGTCGGCCTTGATGCCGGCCTTGCCCAGCAGCTGCTCAACCCGATCGCTCATCGCGGCATCGAGCTTGACCGTGCTCTTGCCGCTGGAAATCTGCACCGCCGGGGCTTCGCCGTAAAGGTTGGGCACCGCATACAGCAGGCCCACCACCAGCGCCAGGCCGAGGATCGTGTACTGCCACCAGGCGTAGCGATTCATTGAGAACTCCGATGCACCATCGGTCGGGCCGGCTGCGGCGCCTGCGGCGGCGCTCAGGCGGACCTGGCCCAGGCGCTGGGAAAGTTACTTGAAGGTGCCCTTGGGCAGCACTTGCACGACGGCCGAACGCTGCACCTGCAACTCGACGCCGCCGGCGACTTCGACCGCCAGGATGCTGTCGCCGACCTTGGCGACACGCCCAATGACACCGCCGCCGATGACCACTTCGTCGCCCTTGGCCAATGCGTCGATCATCGATTTGTGCTCCTTCTGCCGCTTCATCTGCGGGCGGATCATCAGGAAGTACATGACGACAAACAGACCGCCGAACATGATCAGCGGCTGCAGCAGCGACTCGGGGCCGGTGGCCGCAGCAGCGGCGGGTGCGGCCTGGGCAAAAGCTTCGGAGATGAACACGTCGGAAGTCCTCAAAAGTCACCCGCGGCGGGCGGTTCAAGCAAGGGAGTTTAGCGAGGCGCCAAAGGTCTGCGGCCTGCGAAGGAAGTCAACTGGGCAGCCAACGCGACAAGGCCCTCGCGAGGAGGGCCTTGATCGACTGGACTTGGTTGCGGGGGCAGGATTTGAACCTGCGACCTTTGGGTTATGAGCCCAACGAGCTACCAGGCTGCTCCACCCCGCGACTGGACTCATGATTATAGCAGCAGGCGGCTTATTCGCCTTGCGTTTCGGTGCTGGTTTCGGGCGCCACGGGCTCGGGCCGATCGACGAGTTCGACAAACGCCATCGGCGCGTTGTCGCCGACGCGGTAGCCCATCTTAAGGATGCGGGTATAGCCACCCGGCCGGGCCTGGTAACGCGGCCCGAGTTCGTTGAACAACTTGCTCACGATTTCGCGGTCACGGGTGCGGTCAAACGCAAGGCGGCGATTGGCCAGGGTCGGCTCCTTGCCGAGCGTGATCAGCGGCTCGACGACGCGACGCAGTTCCTTGGCCTTGGGCAACGTGGTCTTGATCGCTTCATGACGCAGCAGCGAGTTGCACATATTGCGCAGCATCGCCAGGCGATGTTCGCTGGTGCGGTTGAGTTTGCGGAGTCCTTGACGGTGGCGCATGGGAATGTCCTTTCGGGTGTTTTGCTCCCGGCCGTATCAGGTACCGGGAGGTGCGCTGTGGGGGGCTCTGGCGGCCCCTTGTTTCAATCGGGTTCGAAGTCTCTCGCCGAGCCAGATCGTGCGCGCCTTAGCGCCGGTCCAGGCTCTTCGGCGGCCAACCTTCGAGGCGCGTGCCCAGGGACAGGCCGCGAGAGGCGAGCACTTCCTTGATTTCGTTGAGCGATTTGCGGCCCAGGTTGGGCGTCTTCAACAGTTCGGTTTCGCTGCGCTGCACAAGGTCACCGATGTAATAGATGTTCTCGGCTTTGAGGCAGTTCGCCGAGCGCACGGTGAGCTCGAGCTCGTCAACCGGGCGCATCAGGATCGGCGCCGGCTCCGGGCCCTCGGGCTCGCCGCCACGCATGCCGCCGCCAAGGTCCATGTCGCCATGCTCGAGCTGGGTGAACACGATCAGTTGCTCGACCAGGATCTTGGCAGAGGCGCGGATCGCTTCTTCGGGTGTCAGCGCGCCGTTGGTCTCGATTTCCATGACCAGCTTGTCGAGGTCGGTGCGCTGCTCTACGCGCGCGTTTTCGACCGCGTAGCTGACACGCCGCACCGGCGAGAACGATGCATCGAGAACGATGCGGCCGATCGACTTGGTCGACTCGTCGCCAAAACGGCGCAGGTTGCCCGGCACGTAACCACGGCCCTTTTCGACCTTGATCTGCATGTCCAGCTTGCCGCCATGCGCGAGGTGCGCGATGACATGCTCGGGGTTGATGATCTCCACATCGTGTGGCGTCTGGATGTCGGCCGCGGTGACCGGGCCTTCGCCTTCTTTGCGCAGCACCAGGGTCACTTCATCGCGGTTATGCAGCTTGAAGACGACGCCCTTCAGGTTGAGCATGATGTGCACGACGTCTTCCTGCACGCCGTCGATCGTCGAGTATTCGTGCAGCACACCGGCGATCGTGACTTCGGTCGGCGCGTAACCGACCATCGACGAAAGCAGCACGCGCCGCAGCGCGTTGCCCAGGGTGTGGCCGTAGCCGCGCTCGAACGGCTCGAGCGTGGCTTTAGCGCGATGGCCGCCGAGCGGCTCGATCTGGATGGCCTTGGTGGGTTTCAGCAGGTTGGTTTGCATCGGGTCTTCGTTCCTCTCAATACCCTCGGCTCGTTACGCCGATAAGGCTGATGGACCATGCCGGGCTGGGTGGTTTTTGTGGCCTCACGCCCGGCGGGCAAAGCACAACCTTGCAGCTGGGCGGCGTGTCGAACACCGGCCAGCCGCGCTTGTCTAACGCTCAGCGCGAGTACAACTCGACGATCAGCGCTTCTTTGATGTCGGCGCCAAACTCGTCGCGGTCGGGGGTCTTCTTGAAAACCCCTTCCAGCTTGGTCATGTCGACCTGCACCCAGGACGGCATGCCGACGCCGTCGGCCAGCTTCAGCGCGTCAGTCACACGCAGCTGCGCCTTGGCCTTTTCGCGCATCGCCAGCGTGTCGCCGGCCTTGACCGAGTACGACGGAATATTCACAACCTGCCCGTTGACAGTGAGCGCCTTGTGCGACACGAGTTGGCGCGCCTCGGCACGCGTCGAGCCGAAGCCCATGCGGTAAGCGACGTTGTCCAGCCGCGATTCGAGCAGCATCAGCAGGTTTTCGCCGGTATTGCCCTTGCGGCGCTCGGCCTCGGCAAAGTAGCGCCGGAACTGACGCTCCAGGATGCCGTACATGCGCTTGACCTTTTGTTTCTCGCGCAACTGCAGGCCGTAGTCCGAAGTGCGCGAGCCGCTGGTGCGGCCGTGCTGGCCGGGCTTGCTCTCGAACTTGGACTTGTCGGCGATCGGCCGGCGGGTGCTCTTGAGGAAAAGGTCGGTGCCTTCGCGACGGGAAAGCTTCGCCTTGGGTCCCAGATAACGTGCCACGTGACTTCCTTAGATGATGCTCTGACGCGGCAGTCGCCTCGTTGACCGGGGCGACCCGCGCGAGTCTGCAAGCGGGGCTTGAACAGACGGTGGGCTTAAGAAACGCTGCCGGGGCAGTGCGCCAGCAGGCTTCGGGGGGATCGCCGGCAGGCCGTAGGAAAGCCGGCTGGCGTGAAAAACTCTTGATTATACGGCGCCAGCCTTCGGCGCCGCGCTGGGCTCAGATTCGGCGTCGCTTCTGCGGCCGGCAGCCGTTGTGCGGCACCGGGGTCACGTCGGAGATCGAATTGATCCGGATGCCCAGCGAGGCCAGCGCGCGCACGCTCGATTCGCGCCCGGGGCCCGGCCCCTTGATGCGCACGTCGAGGTTCTTGATGCCCTGTTCCTGCGCAGCACGGCCGGCGACTTCGGCGGCGACCTGCGCTGCAAACGGGGTCGACTTGCGCGACCCCTTGAAGCCCTGACCGCCACTCGACGCCCAGGCGAGCGCGCCGCCCTGGCGGTCGGTGATCGTGATGATCGTGTTGTTGAACGACGCGTGAATGTGCGCAAAGCCGTCGGCAACGTTCTTGCGGATCTTCTTGCTCACGCGACGCGCGGCGGTATTGACAGGTGCCTTGGCCATTTTTCCAACCTTTATAGCGAGTGCGTCGATCGACCGGGGTCGGGCGACTTATTTCTTCAGCGCTGCGGCACCCTTGCGCGGACCCTTGCGGGTGCGGGCATTGGTGCGTGTGCGCTGGCCGCGTACCGGCAGGCCACGGCGATGGCGGATGCCGCGATAGCAGCCCAGGTCCATCAGGCGCTTGATATTGATCGACATCTCACGGCGCAGGTCGCCTTCGATCGTCAGGCGGCCGATCTCGTCACGGATCTTTTCGAGATCGGTGTCGGTCAGGTCCTTGATCTTCTTCGAGTAGGCGATGCCCACCGAGGTGCAGATCTTCTGCGCCGTCGTGCGGCCGATGCCGTAGATCGACGTCAGGCCGACCTCGGCGTGTTTGTGCGGGGGGATGTTGATACCAGCAATGCGTGCCATGGTGTTGTCTTCCTAGAACGATCGGTTCAGCCTTGACGCTGCTTGTGGCGCGGGTCGGTGCAAATCACGCGCACCACACCCTTGCGGCGAATGACCTTGCAGTTGCGGCACATCTTCTTTACCGACGCGGCGACTTTCATCGTCTTCTCCTAAACCTTGCGATCAATGGGTGCGGGCTTGCGCCTCACCGGCTTGTTTTCATGCAGCGCACCCAACCGGGTGCGCTTGATTTTCAGGTGGCCTTGAAGTTGGCCTTCTTCAGCAGCGACTCGTACTGCTGGCTCATCACATAACTCTGCACCTGGGCCCAGAAGTCCATCGTCACGACGACGATGATCAGCAGCGAGGTGCCCCCAAAGTAGAACGGCACGTTGTATTTGAGGACCAGGAATTCGGGCAGCAGGCAGACCGCGGTGATGTAGATCGCGCCGGCCAGCGTCAGGCGCCCGAGAATCTTGTCGATATGCCTGGCCGTTTGATCACCGGGGCGGATGCCGGGGATGAAGGCGCCGCTCTTCTTGAGGTTGTCCGCCGTCTCGCGGCTGTTGAATACCAGCGCGGTGTAGAAAAAGCAGAAGAATACGATCATCGCCGCGTACAGCATCACGTAGATCGGCTGCCCCGGCGACACCGCCGCCGACAAATCCTTCAGCCAGCCCAAGCCTTCGCCGGTGGCAAACCAGCCGACGATCGTCGCCGGCAGCAGGATGATCGACGACGCAAAGATCGGCGGGATCACGCCCGACATGTTCAGCTTCAGCGGCAGGTGAGACGACTGGCCGCCATAGACCTTGTTGCCGACCTGGCGCTTGGCGTAGTTGACCAAGATCTTGCGCTGGCCACGCTCGACAAAGACCACCGCGAAAGTGACGCCAATGACGACGAGGATGATGAACAAGCTCGCAAAGGTGCTCATCGCACCCGTGCGCACCAGCTCGAACAGGCCGCCGATCGCGCTGGGCAGGCCGGCCACGATGCCGGCGAAGATCAGGATCGAGATGCCATTGCCCAGGCCGCGCTCGGTGATCTGCTCACCCAGCCACATCAAAAACATCGTGCCGGCAACCAGGCTCACCACCGCGGTCATGCGAAAGCCAAACCCGGGCGACAACACCAGGCCAGGTGAGCCCTCGAGCGCGAGCGCAATGCCCAGCGACTGGAAGATCGCCAGAAACAGCGTGCCATAGCGGGTGTACTGCGTGATCCTGCGGCGGCCGGCTTCACCCTCCTTTTTGAGTGCCTCCAGCGTCGGCACGACGTAGGTCATCAATTGCATGATGATCGACGCCGAGATGTACGGCATGATGCCCAGCGCAAAGACGGTGAAGCGCGACAACGCGCCGCCGCTGAACATGTTGAACAGGTTCAGGATGCCGCCGCTTTGGCTCTTGAACAGCTGCTGCAGCTGGTCAGGGTCGATCCCCGGCACCGGGATATGGGTGCCGATGCGGTAGACGACCAAGGCCATCACCAAAAAGACCAGCCGGCGACGCAGGTCGCCAAACTTGCCCGTCTTGGCCAGCTTGTTGGATGCGGTGACCACGAAGCGACGATTCCCTGGGTTTTATGCTTAGCCGAGCGCCAACGCTCAGGCGATCGAGCCGCCGGCGGCTTCGATCGCGGCCTTGGCACCTGCCGTCGCGCCAATGCCCTTGAGGGCAATCTTGCGCGAGAGCTCTCCGCTCTTGACGACCTTGACGATCTTGGCGAGCTGGCCTACCAGGCCGGCCTGCTTGAGGGTCAACACGTCGACCTCGTCAGCGGCCAGGCGCTGCAGATCGGCGAGCGTCACTTGCGCGTTGTACTTCAGCGTCGTCGACTTGAAACCACGCTTGGGCAGGCGCCGTTGCAGCGGCATCTGGCCACCTTCGAAGCCGACCTTGTGGAAGCCACCGGCGCGCGACTTTTGGCCCTTGTGGCCGCGACCCGCGGTCTTGCCCAGGCCCGAGCCGATGCCGCGGCCGACACGGCGCTTGGCATGTTTGGCACCGCCCGCGGGCTTGATGTTGTTGAGTTCCATCACAGCACCTGCACGAGATAAGCGATCTTGTTGATCATGCCGCGCACCGCCGGCGTGTCTTCGAGCACCGACTCGCTGTTGAGCTTGCGCAGGCCCAGGCCGACGACCGTGGCGCGGTGGTCGGACTTGCAGCCGATCGGGCTGCGCACGAGCTTGACCTTGAGGGTTTTTTTATCGGACATCAGAGTTCTCCGGCGCGTGCAGGTCAGCTGAAGATTTCTTCAACCGTCTTGCCACGCTTGGCCGCCACCTGGGCGGCGGTGGTCGAGTGTTTGAGCGCATCCAGCGTGGCGCGGACCATGTTGTACGGGTTCGTCGAACCCAGACTCTTGGCCACGATGTCGGTCACGCCCATGACTTCGAAGACGGCGCGCATCGGGCCACCGGCAATGATGCCGTCACCCGGCTTGGCCGGCGCCATCAGCACGCGGGCGGCACCATGCTCGCCGATCACGTTGTGATGGATCGTGCCGCGGTTCAGCGCGACCTTGAACATGCCGCGGCGCGCCGCTTCCATCGCCTTTTGCACGGCCACCGGCACTTCACGCGCCTTGCCCTTGCCCATGCCGATGCGGCCATCGCCGTCACCGACCACGGTCAGCGCGGCAAAGCCCAGGATGCGGCCGCCCTTGACGACCTTGGTGACGCGGTTGACCGCGATCATCTTTTCCTTCAGGCCGTCGTCGTTGCCTTCGGTCTGTGCGCGGGGTTGAAACTTCGCCATGATTCGGTATTCCTTCGGTGCCCAGTGGCGTCAGAACTGCAAGCCGGCTTCGCGCGCGGCCTCGGCCAGCGCCTTGACGCGGCCGTGGTAGGCAAAGCCCGAACGGTCGAACGCGACCTTGTCGATGCCGGCGGCCTTGGCCTTCTCGGCGATGCGTTTGCCGATCAGCGTCGCGGCAGCAGCGCCGCCAGTGCCGTTGAGTTCGGTGCGCACTTCCTTCTCGACGGTCGAGGCGCTTGCGAGCACCTTGGAGCCGTCGCCGGAAATCACGCTGGCGTAGATGTGCAGGTTGGAGCGGAACACCGTCAAGCGCGCCACACCCTGAATCGCGATCCGCGCGCGGGTCTGGAGCGAGCGGCGCAGACGCTGGTCTTTTTTGTTCAGCATGATCCGGCTCCTTACTTCTTCTTGGTTTCCTTGATCACGACCCGCTCGCCGAGATAGCGAATGCCCTTGCCCTTGTAGGGCTCGGGCGGGCGGATCGCGCGCACTTCAGCGGCCACCTGGCCGACCGTCTGGCGGTCGGCACCCTTGATGACGATTTCAGTCTGCGTGGGGCATTCGACCTTTACGCCGGCCGGCATGTCCTTCACGACCGGGTGTGAAAACCCGATCTGCAAATTGAGTTTGCTTCCAGTCGCCTGGGCGCGGAAGCCGACACCGACAAGCGAGAGTTTTTTCTCGAAGCCGCGGCCGACACCTTCGATCATGTTTGCCAGCAGCGCGCGCATCGTGCCGCTCATCGCATCGGCGGCGGCGCTGTCGTTGGCCGGGGCCACCTTCAGAAAACCGGCATCGCTGCTCACCGTGACGAGCGGATTGGCGGCGCGCACCAGCGTGCCGTTCGAGCCTTTGACCGTGATCTGGTCGGCCGAGATCTGAACGTCCACACCCTTCGGGACGGCGACCGGCATTTTTCCAACGCGGGACATCTGTTTGCCTCTCAGTTCATCAGGCGACGACGCACAGCACTTCGCCGCCGACACCGGTGGCGCGCGCCTTGCGATCGGTCATCACGCCCTTGGGCGTGGTCACTATCGCCACCCCGAGGCCGTTCATGACCTGCGGAATCTCATCGCGCCCTTTGTACACACGCAGGCCGGGGCGGCTGACACGCTCGATGCGCTCGATCACCGGGCGGCCGGCGTAGTACTTCAGCGCGATTTCGAGAACGCCTTTGCCGTCGTCGGTGCGGACGCGGAAGCCGTCGATATAACCTTCGTCCTTCAAGACCTGCGCGATGGCGATCTTGAGTTTGGACGTCGGCATCATCACGACCTTTTTCTCGACCATCTGACCATTGCGGATGCGGGTCAGCATGTCGGCGATGGGGTCACTCATGCTCATGGATGTGCTCCTGATTCTCTCGGCGTCGGGCGCTTACCAGCTGGCCTTGACGACACCCGGGATGTCGCCCTTGAACGCGAGTTCACGGATCTTGCTGCGGGCCAGACCAAACTTGCGGAAGGTGCCACGCGGGCGGCCGGTCAGGCCGCAGCGGTTGCGCAGGCGCGTCGGATAGGCGTTGCGCGGCAGCTTCTGCAGCTCCAGGCGCGCGCCGTAACGCTCTTCGTCGCTGCGCTTGGCGTCGCGCGCAATCACCTGCAGCTCGTCGTACCTGGTCTTGTACTTGGCGACCAGCTTCTCGCGCTTTTCTTGGCGCTGAATGAGGGACATCTTGGCCATCGTTGCTTTTCCGGTCGGTCGTCAGTTCTTGAACGGGAACTTGAATGCGGTGAGCAGTGCCTTGCACTCCTCGTCGTTCTTCGCACTCGTCGTGATGCTGATATTCATGCCGCGGATGACGTCGATCTTGTCGTAGTCGACTTCCGGGAAAATGATCTGTTCCTTGACGCCGACGTTGTAGTTGCCGCGGCCGTCGAACGCACGCCCCGAAATGCCGCGGAAGTCGCGCACACGCGGCAGCGCGACGGTCACGAAGCGGTCGAGGAACTCATACATGCGCACCCCGCGCAGCGTGACCATGCAACCCAGCGGCACCATCTCGCGCAGCTTGAAAGCGGCGATCGCCTTGCGTGACTTCGTCACCACCGGCTTCTGGCCGGCGATCTTGGTCATGTCGCCAACGGCGTTGTCCATGACTTTCTTGTCGGCGACGGCTTCGCCAACACCCATGTTCAGCGTGATCTTGGTCAGACGTGGCACCTGCATCACCGACTTGTAGCCAAATTTGGCCACCAGGTCGGGCACGATCTTCTCGCGGTAAATGCCCTGCAGGCGGGCTTGAGCGGCCGGGCCCTGGTTGGCGGGGCCGCTCGGCGCCGCTGCTTTTGACTTTGCCATTTCAGTTACGCCTTGATCTCGTCGCCGCTGGACCGGAACACACGAACGCCCTTGTCCCGGGTCTTGCGCGCCAGTTGTTCGGCGGCAGTGAGCAGCCGGATGCCGACCCGGTCGCCTTTGCCGGTGGCGGGATTGAAGATCGCGACGTTGGACTGGTGGATCGACATCGTCTTGTCGACGACGCCGCCGGTGGTGCCCTTCATCGGGTTCGGCTTGACATGTTTCTTGACCATGTTCACACCGTCGACAATGACACGCTCGTCGTCGACGCGCGCACTCACGGTGCCACGCTTGCCCTTGTCGCGCCCGGTCAACACGATGACCTGGTCGCCTTTGCGAATCTTGTTCACGATTAAAAACTCCTGCGCTGCGCGGGTCAGAGCACTTCGGGGGCCAGCGACACGATCTTCATGAAGCGCTCGTTGCGCAGCTCGCGCGTCACGGGCCCGAAGATGCGCGTGCCGATCGGCTCGAGCTTGGCGTTCAAAAGCACCGCCGCGTTGCTGTCGAACTTGATCAACGAGCCGTCCTGGCGACGCACGCCCTTGGCGGTGCGCACGACGACGGCGCTGTAAACCTCGCCTTTTTTCACACGGCCACGCGGCGCGGCTTCCTTGATCGACACCTTGATCACGTCACCGATGCCGGCATACCGCCTGCGGCTGCCGCCGAGCACCTTGATGCATTGGACCGACTTGGCGCCGGTGTTGTCCGCGACCTCGAGCCGCGTTTGCATTTGAATCATTGGTTTGTCCCCAACTTGAACCACCACCAGGCACCTCGGCACCTGAACATGGATCAGTCTTGGGCCCGTCGTTCGTGGCCCGGAGCGCAGTGCTCACCGCTGGGTGAGCATTACTTTCCTGACCACGCCCGGTTGGGCGGATCCGGCATCTCCGACCGCACGAACGTGCAACCAAAAATCCGGGTAAGCCGGCGAGTATGCCAGATTCCGGCAGGCCGGGTCAAACCACGACCTCGATGGCGCGGCTACGACACGACCACCTCTTGGCTGCGACGTCGCAAGCGCAGCGTCATCGCACCCGCGCCTGCGCCCAGCAGCAGCAGCGTCCCCGGCTCAGGCACCAGCGTCACCGCCAGGGGCAACTCGGTGAGCGACGACGCGCCGGACTGCAGGTCAGCTACCAGACCCCCTGCGCCGCCCAGCGCCGACCATCCCGCCAGCACCTGAAACGCCACTGATGCAGCGGCCAGGCCTTCGCCGGGCGGGCTCGCATCGTCACCCAGCGGCCCGCCATCCAGCCGCAGCACCAGGCCTTGCAGCTCGGCGGCGCCCAGCGTGAAGGCGGCGACCTGCGAATCGCCGGCAAAGCCGAGCGCAAAAGCCGACAGCTCGCCGCCTGCGCCAAGGTGGGTCAACCAACCGTCGCCATCCACATCAACGCCGCTGAACGAGCCTGACAACACGCCGCCGCCGCTGTACCCGCCCTGTGTGAAGGTGTAGCTTGCCGCGGCGGCAAGCGGCGCCGACACCAGCGCGGCGACGGCCAGTGTCGCGCTCCGCACACGCGCCGCAAATCGGGGGTCGACGGTCATGGAAGGTCTCCTTGGCAGTGGGAATAGTGACGCGTGGTGCAACGCAAGCGCTTTAGCGCTCGCGCAGCGCGCGTTGAAACTGGTCACGCAGCGGCTTGACCAGATAGCTCAGGATCGAGCGCTCGCCGGTCTGCACAAAAACCTCGACCGGCATGCCCGGCACCAGCGCTTGCGGTTCCAGGCGCGCCAGTTCGGCCGCCGTGATCTGCACTTCGACGCGATAAAACGCGGCGCCGCTGCGTTCGTCGAGCACGCTGGTCGGCGATACGGTGGCCACGCTGCCGGTCAGCTCGGGCGTGCTGTCGCGGCTGAAGGCCGGGAAGCGCACTACCGCGGTCTGGCCGGGCAGCACCTGGTCGATGAATTGCGGCTCGATGCCGGCATCGATGACCAGGCCCTGGGTCGACGAGACGACTTGCATCAGCGTCGCGCCGGGCGCGACGACGCCGCCAACGGTCACCACATTGAGCTCGTGCACCACGCCGGCTTCGGGGGCGCGGATCTCGACCCGCGACAACTGCTCGCGGGCCGCCCGGTACTGCTGCGCGGTGTCGGCCATTTCAGACGTTAGCTGGCGCAGCTCGGCGAGCACGTTCTCCTGGAACTCACGCTCGCCCTGCAAGACGCCGATCCGGGTTTCGTCGATGCCATTGCCGATGCGCGCCAGCTCGGCGCGGTGTTCGATCACCTGGCCGGCCAACGCCGACTGCTCACGCTCAAGCGCGAGGATGCGCGTGGCCGGCACAAACCCCTCTTTTTGCAGGCTGCGCAGGCCCAGCAGCTCACGCTCGATCGACGCCGCCTGCTCGGTTTTTGACGTGATCAGCCCCTGCGTGCCGTCGATCTGGTTCTGAAACTGCTTGACCTTCTCGCCGCGCTGCGAAACCTGCCCGCCACGGGCCGCCCGGCGCACGTTGAACAGGCGCTGTTGCGCGCTGCGCTGGTCGGGCGAAGCGCCGACCTCGGCCAGGCCCGGCAAGGTGGCCCGCGCCCAATCGATGGTCGCCGCGCCATCACGCTCGGCCTGCAGCCGCGCCTGGCGCGCCAGCCCTTCACGCAGCCGGTTGCGGTGGATCTCGAGCGCCGCGCGCAGCGCCGTATCGTCCAGCCGCAGCAGCAGCTCACCCTTGTCGACCACGCTGCCGTTGCGCACGCGGATTTCGCGCACGATGCCGCCGTCGAGATGCTGCACCGCCTTCGGCCGGCCCTGCGGCGACACCGCGCCGCTGGCAAGCACAGCGCCGGCAACATCGATAAAGGCCGCGCCGCCACCGAGCCCAAAAACCAGCGCCGCCGCAGCCAGCGCGCCGGCCAGCATGGCACCCCGCGCAGACGTGCGCGGCCGCTGCGCCGTGGTACCGGCGGTCGGCCCGGCCGCCGCCGACGCGAGTTGAAGTGTCTGGACCAGGCTCATGCCGACGCGACCCGGGTGACTTTGCGCAGGACCTCGGCCTTGGGCCCGAACGCGGTTTGCCGGCCATCGTCGAGCATCAGGATCAGGTCGACGGCGGCGATCGCGCTCGGCCGATGCGCCATCACGACCACCGTGCAGCCGGCGGCGCGCAGGCGGCGGATCGCCTCGGTCAGCGCGTCATCACCTTCGGCATCGAGGTTGGCGTTGGGCTCGTCAAGCACGACCAGCGACGGCGCGCCATACACCGCGCGGGCCAGTGCGACCCGCTGCACCTGCCCGCCCGACAACACTGCGCCACCATCGCCGCCACCGCTGCCAGCACCGCCACCCACACCGTCACCGACCCCGCCACCGACCCCGCCACCGACCCGGGTGGCATAACCCTGCGGCAATCGCAACACCATCTCGTGCACACCGGCCAGCTTCGCCGCGGCGACGATGGCGTCGTCGCTGGCATGGGGGTCAAAGCGGGCGATGTTCTGCGCCAGCGTGCCGGCGAGCAGCTCCACCGTTTGCGGCAGGTAGCCGATGTGGCGGCCGATCTGGTCGGCGTCCCATTGCTCGAACGTCGCACCGTCCAGGCGCACCGCGCCAGCGTCGGGCAGCCAGACCCCCGTGAGCAGCCGCGCCAGCGTGGTCTTGCCACAGGCGCTGGGGCCGATCACACCGAGGCCGCTGCCGGGTTCGAGATCAAATTGAATGCCGTTCAGGATCGGCGCTCGGCCGTCGCGCGCGCTGCCGCTGCGCGCCGCCGGGCTGTGTTTGACGAGCCCGCGCACCGAAACCGCGCCGCTCGGCGCTGGCAGCTGCACCGGCACCGGTGTTGCCGGCATATCCAGATGTTGGCGCAGCCGCTGATGCGCCTGGCGGGCACGCACGATATTGCGCCAGCCGGCAATGAGTTGATCGATCGGCGCCAGCGCGCGCCCGGCGATGATCGACGCGGCGATGATCGCGCCGGCCGACACCTGCTGGCGTATAGCGAGGTAGGCGCCAAGCCCGAGGATCGCCGATTGCAGCAGCAGCCGGAAAGCGCGCGACAGGGCCGCCAGCCATTCGACACGCTCTGACGCGCGCTGCGCGTCGGCGGTTGCGGCGTCGTGCCCGATGCGCCACTGCGCCACCGCATGCCCGACCATGCCCATCGCCTGCAGGGTTTCGAGCTGGCGCTGGCTCTGCTCGGCAAAACCGGTATCCCGGTGGTCGGCTGCGGCCGCCGCCGCGAGCGGCCGCCGCGTCACCGCTTCAGTCACCAGCGCCAGAGCGACCGCGACCAACGCGCCAGCGGCGGCCAGCAGCCCGAGCTGCCAATGCAAGCCGAAGACGACCAGCAGGTACAGCGGCGCCCAGGGCAGATCCATCAACCCGTTCATCGCCGGTGAGCTGAAAAACTGGCGCAGCGTCGACAACTCGTTGAGCGGGCGCGCCACCGGGCCTGCGCCGCTGCGGCCGGGCCGCGGCGACAGCCACGCGCGCAGCGTTGCCGCGCCGAGGGCGGCGTCCAGCCCATGTGCCAGCCGCGACATCACCCGCGAGCGCAAGAAGTCGAAGATGCCGAGAAAGGCGTAGAGCACGGCGGCGATGGCCACCAGCGCGACCAGCGTCGGTACCGAACGGCTGGTCAAGACGCGGTCGTAGACCTGGAGCATGAACAGCGGCCCGGTCAGCATCAGCAGGTTGACCAGGCTGCCGAAGCCGAACGCGGCACCAAACGCCGCACGCAACGAGCGCAGCGCCGCGGCGAGCGCGTTGACGGGTGCTGCGGCAGCGTTTGACGCGCTCACGGGAAAGTGAACCAGTCGTTCTGCACCGACGGCAATTCGGCGCCGCGGATCAACATCGTGTCGCCTTCGCCAAAGTCGAACATCACACCCTCGTCGGTCTGGCGGGCATATTGAAGCAGGTCGTTGAAGCCGGCAATCCCCGGGATGGATATCGAGATGTGATCCCCGCCGCTCGCATGCACCGGTGCGAAGTCGAGCACATCGTCGGCGCCGTCGCCGCGGCGGAATACAAAACTGTCGGCGCCCCAGCCGCCGATGAGCAGGTCGTCGCCACGCCCGCCGTCGAGCACATCGTTGCCAGTGCCGCCGGTGAGGGTGTCGTTGCCGGCACCGCCGCCGAGCTGGTCGTCACCCGACAGGCCGTTCAGGCGGTCGTTGCCATACCCGCCTTCAAGCCGGTCGTTGCGCAGACCGCCGCTGACGCGGTCATCGCCGGAATCGGCATACACGAGGTTGTCAACGAGCAGGTTCGAGTTCATCACGTCGGCTTCTGCGCTGCCCTGGCGCCAGCCGATATAGGGGTCGCCGACGGTGATGTCGACCACCGCCTCGTCACTTGCCTGGCCGTCGCTGACGGTGTAGCGGAATTGATCGACACCGACAAAACCGGGCTCGGGGATGTATTCGAGCCGACCGTCGGGAGCGGCTTGCAGGCTTCCGTGCGACACACCTTGGGCGGCGACCAGTAGCAGTGCATCGCCATCGGCGTCGGTGTCGTTGGCAAGCAAGGCCGGCGCTGCGATCCAGACGCGGCCGTCGCGTGCGGCGGTGATGCCCGAGGGCCCGTTGTCGTCAACGGCGACCGGCGCGTCGTTGACCGCAGCCACTGCGACCACGACGGCAGCCCGTGCCGTCTCGCCGCTGAGGTCGGTGATCAGATATTCAAAGCCGGAAGCGCCGTAAAAGTCAGCCGCCGGCGTGAAGACCACATTGCCGATGCCGTCGAGCCGCACCGTGCCGTTGACGGCCGAGTCCACTGCGGTGAGCTGGAACGAGCCGCGGTCGGGATCGCGGTCGTTGCCGATCAGACGCAGGATCGGGATCGTCAGCGCCTGGTCTTCGTCGGTGGCGGCGCGGTCGTCGTTGGCGACCGGCATGTCGTTCACCGCGCGCACATCGATGGCCACGCTGGCCTGCGCGCTGCGCCCGAATGCATCGGTGATGCGGTAGCTGAAACCGGCATCGCCAAAGAAATCGGCCGCGCCGCTGAAGCGGATCTGCCCCGGCTCGACGAGTTCGACGACACCACCAGAAGCCTCGCCGACCCAGCTCAGTGCAAAGCTGTCGCCATCAGCGTCGCTGTCGTTGGCAAGCAGCGCCGCGACATCGATGAGCAGGCTGGCATCTTCATCAAATGCAAAACCGATATCGGCAACCGCGTTCGGCGGGTGGTTCGCCGGCGCGACCGCAATCGACACCTGCGCCGCCGATGTCGCGCCGAACACGTCGCGCACGAGGTAGCTGAATGCCGCATTGCCAAAGTAGCCCGGGCCCGGTGTGAAGCGGATGCCGTCGCCCTCGATCGCCGCGCTGCCGTTGATCGTATCGTCGATGCCAACGAGGCTGAAGGCATCGCCTTCGACATCACGGTCGTTGAGCAACAGCGCCGCCGCGGTGATCCACAGCGAGCCGCCTTCGACCACCGCGTAGCCAATATCGTCGACCGCATCGGGGGCGTCGTTGACTGGCGCGACATCGATCTCGATCGCACCCTGGACTGCCGCGCCAATGCCGTCGCTGATGCGGTAGCTGAAGCGCACGATGCCGGTGATGTCGTCATCGGGCGTGAAGACGATGCGCTGATCCGGCAGCATCGTCGCGCGCCCGCGGTCGCCGTTGGTGTCGAACGAGACAAACACCAGCGCATCGCGATCGGGGTCGACATCGTTGGCCATCAAATCGGCCACCGTCACCGAGACCGGCGAGTCTTCGCGTCCGGCGAATCGATCGACACCCGGCACCGGCAGGCTGTTGTCGGCGCTGATCGTGATCTGCACCGCGCCGGTGGCGTCGCCATCGTTGTCGTCGCTGATGGTGTAGGCAAAACGCGCCGCGCCAAAATAGCCTGGCTCGGGCAGGAAGCGGATCGTGCCGTCGGGCAACTGCTCGACGCTGCCATGCTCGGTGCTGCCGGCTTCGGTGACGAGGCCGACAAAGCGGATCGCATCACCATCGCCGTCGTAGTCATTCGCCAGCAGCGTCGCCGGCTGCAGCAGCAGCGGCGTGCCTTCTTTCAAGGTATAGCGGTCGGTCGCCGCGGTCGGCAGGTCGGCCGCACTCGTGACCTCGACGCTGAAGGTCGCCCAGGTCGGCGAGACACCACCCTTGTCGTCGATGGCACGGTAGCGCAGCAGCACCGTGCCGACAAAGTCGCGCTCCGGCGTGTAACGCAGCCCATCCGCCGTGCGCGCCAAACTGCCGTCTTCGGCGTCGAGCGCGCCGAAGCTCAGCACATCGCCGTCGGGGTCGCCGTCGTTGCCGAGCAACGCCGCGGCCGGGATGTCCAGCGGCACATCCTCGATGGTCTGGAAGACACCGTCGTCGTTGACAAAAGGCGCGTCGTTCTCGGCGCGCACTTCGAGCACCACATTGCCCTGGTCCTCGCCACCCTGGCCGTCGCTGATCCAGTAGTAAAACGAGGCGTCGCCGTTGTAATGGGCCTTCGGCGTGAAGACGATGCTGCCGTCGGGCGCAAAAGCCACCGCGCCCTTTTCCGGGTACAGGTCAAGCCGGCTGATGACCAGCAGATCGCCATTCGGGTCGCTGTCGTTGGCCAGCAGTTGCGCCGGCTGGATCACCAGCGCTTGGTCTTCGATCAACTCGAAGCGGTCGTCGCGCGCATTCGGCGGGTCGTTGAGCGGGATCACGTTGATCACCACGTTGCCCAGGCCGGTGCCGGCACGCCCGTCGCCGGCTTCGTAAACAAAACGCGCTTCGCCCAGGAAGCCGGCGGCCGGCGTGAACACAACCCGCCCCTCGCTGTTGATTTCGACGTTGCCCTGCTCGGCGTCAAAGACCCGCAGCAGCGAGACCGGGTCGCCTTCGACTTCGATATCGTTGCGCGTGAGCTGGCTGGCGTCGAGCACGATCGGCACTTCGATCCGGGTCGTGAATTTGTCGTCGCGCGGACGCGGCCCGTCGTTGACTGCGGCGATCTGGATTTCGACATTCGCCACCGCGGCGCCGCCGGCACCGTCGGACACGGTGTAGCTGAAACCCGCAGCGCCGTAGTAGTCCTTGAAGCCGATGAAGAGCACATTCGGCTCGAACAACTCGAAGGCCGCAACACCGTTGGTGCCGGCACCGGCGAAGCCGATGCTCGCCACCTCGCCGATCGGGTTGCCGTTGGCATCGACCAGCGGGCCGAAGCCGGTAATGCGCAAGGTATCGCCGTCGATGTCGGCGTCGTTGGCCAGCAGGGTCGCGATCGGGATCGAGATCACGCCGTCTTCCAGGCCGTTGAAGAGCCCATCGGCGCCTGCCGTCGGCGCGTCGTTGACCGCGCGCACGACGACGCGCGCGGTCGCCGTCGACTGCCGCCCGCTGCCATCGGCGACGGTGTAGTCGAAAAAGGCGTCGCCGTTGAAATCGGGCGCGCCCAGGAAGCTCACCGAGCCATCGGCCTTCAACGTGGCCACGCCGTGGCGAACATTGCCCACCGAGACGATGAGCAGGCTCGCATCCGGCGCCTCGGTATCGTTGTCGGTCAGCCGCTGGGCGGCGATATCGTAGGTCACGTCCTCGTCGGCCCAGCGGATCAGGTCGTTGATCGCGTTGAAGCGGTCGCCGCGGGTGCGCGCTTCGAGTTCGGCGCGGCCCCACTGGGTGCCGTCGCCAAAGACGATGAGTTCGATGCCGTTGCCGCCAGCAGCGCCCGCAAAGTGGCCGGCCACGGTGATCGTGTCGATCAGAAAACCGGCGCCTTTTTCAAGCTCGACCAGCAGGTCGTCACCGCGCCGCACCAGGCCGACATCGGCGACGCGCACTTCGGTCGCAAGCACGATGCGGTCGGTATCGGCCGCGTCGCCGATGTCCACGACGCTGTCGTCGCGGGAACCAAAACCGAAGTGATAGTCGTCGGCGCCACCAGCGCCGGCGAGATAGTCGGTGCCGAAGCCGCCGTCGAAGGTGTTTGCACCGGCGTCGCCCAGCAGGCTGTCGTCAAACGGCGAGCCGATGACGCCGGCAATGCCTTCGAGGCGGTCGCCTTCGGCATCGCCGCCTGCGCCCGTGCCACCGGCACCACCAGCACCACCCGCGCCGCCACCACCCGCGCTGCCGGCCAGGTCGATGGTTATGGCCCGCGCCGACGCGTGGTAGTCAGCGGTATCAAAACCACCGCCGCCGCGCAGCAGGTCGGCTCCTGCACCACCTTCGAGGCGGTTGTTGCCGCTGTCGCCGATGAGTTGATCGTCGTGGAATGAGCCGCGAACATTTTCGACGCTGCTGTAGCTGTCGCCCTCGGCATCACCGCCGCCCGCTGTCTGGCCAGAAAGATCGACGCTGACGCCACCGAGCGACGCCGAGTAGTCGGCCGTGTCGCTGCCTTTGCCGCCTTCGAGCACATCGCCGTCGCGCCCGCCTTCGAGCCAGTCGTCACCGCCGCCGCCGAGCAAGCGGTCGGCACCGCGGCTGCCTGCGAGGCGGTTGTTGCCAGCATCACCTTCGAGGCTGTCGCCATGCACCGAGCCGAGCAGATTTTCGAACCCGACCAGCGTGTCGCCTTCGGCGTCGCCGCCGCTGCCGTTGCCGCTGCGCAGCGAGACCGAGACGCCGGCCGGCGAGTCGGCATAGTCGGCGCTGTCGTTGTCGGCATCTTCATCGACATCGCCTTCACCACCGTCGAGCGCATCGGCCCCGGCGCCGCCGATCAAAAGATCGCGGCCGATGCCACCTTCGAGCGTGTCGTCGCCATCGCGACCATCGAGCATGTCCGGCCCCGCCTCACCGTCCAGCCGGTTCGGCCCGCCGTCGCCGAACAACTGGTCGGCAAAACCGCTGCCGATGATGTTTTCGATCGAGACATAAAGATCGCCCTGCGCATGCCCGCCTTGGCCGAGCCGCGCGAGCAGGTCGGCACGCACGCCGATATTCGAGCCATCGTAGGCTGCGGTGTCGAGCCCGGTGCCCCCATCGAGCCGGTCGGCATCGTCACCACCGTGCAGCACGTCGTCCCCGTCGCGGCCGAAGAGGTCGTCATTGGATTCGTGGCCTTCGAGCCGTTCATTGCCGGGCGAGCCAATCAGCAGGTCGCGCCGCACGCTGCCGCTGATCAGCGCGGCGCGGTCGTCGCTGACAACGCCGCGCACCAGGCCGATGTCGGTGCCGCCGGCTTCGTCGCCCAGGGTATAGCTGAAAGCGACCTCGCCGCGGGTGCCCAGAGGCAGATCGAGCACCGCAAATTCATCACCATAAACCGACAGGCTGCCGATGGTCGGGGCTTGCACGCCGA
>JAYUSP010000519.1:0-3158 GCA_043755615.1 Betaproteobacteria bacterium | reverse complement strand
GCGCGATCTGGCCTTAAGTTATCTCTTCATCACCCACAACATCGGCGTCGTTGAAGCCATCGCCGATCAAGTTGCGGTGATGCGCGGCGGACGTATCGAAGAGCAGGGCGTTTGCGATGCGGTGCTGGGTTCGCCACAGAGCCGCTACACGAAGACGCTGCTGGCGGCGGTGCCACGGTTGGTGGTTGCGACGCCCTGAGTTGGCTGGCTCACCCGTGGTCGGCTACTTCCGACGCCGAAAGAGCGACTGTGGTGGGTTGCCAACGAAGCCCGACGCCGATACTTCTTCACCCTTTGTCGCCAAGCTGGCAAATCTTGCAGTTCAAGCCCGGGCGCCGAAAATAACGTCATAGATTTCAACCACTTAGCAGCGGTGCGTTTGATCTGAGAAAGTCCTGACACCCCCGATCCAGGGGCGGTGCTGGGTTTCCCCGCAATCACCGTTTTGTGTCGGCGCCGCGACAATCTGCGTTTCGGGTGGCAACGAGCTGCAACGTGAGGTTCACAGGACCGACCCTTGCTGTCAACGCGCCCGCGGGTCTATCCATCACCGTCTTTGGTCACAGGAGTTTCCATTCATGTTCAAGAGAACCAAGGTCTGCGCCAGCCTGGCAATTGCTTTTGGCGGCGTTTTTGTCTTCGGCGCCCCAGGCGTTTACGCGCAAGGCTCGCAGCGCATCGAGATCACCGGCTCGGCGATCAAACGCACCGATGCGGAAACGCCGGTGCCGGTGGAGATCATCACCCGCAAGGATATCGAGCGCATCGGGTCGACCACGATCAACGAGCTGCTGAAGTCGATCTCCTCGATTGACATCCAGGACGCTGGTGAAATTTCGAGCAACTCACCAGGCGGCTCGGGAACGGCGCGCGTCCGCATGCGTGGCCTTGGCGATACGCAGACCCTGGTTCTGGTCAATGGCCGTCGGATGCCAGTGAATCCGCTGGCTGACGCCTCAGGAGCGGGCGCGGCTTTCAACGTCAACCAATTGCCCATTTCGGCGATCGAACGCATCGAGATCCTGAAGGACGGCGGCTCCGCGATCTATGGCGCCGATGCCGTTGCCGGCGTCGTGAACTTCATCCTGCGTCGCGACTATGGCGGCATCCAGGCTACCTTTGTGGCGGGTCAGTCCAGCCGCAGCGACGCCAAGGAGACCGGATTCAACGCAGTGGTCGGTTTTGGCAATCTGGCCAGTGATCGCTTCAACGTCATGGCCGCGGTCGACGTGGTGAATCGCGACCCC
This sequence comes from Betaproteobacteria bacterium, assembly GCA_043755615.1. Taxonomy (GTDB): domain Bacteria; phylum Pseudomonadota; class Gammaproteobacteria; order Burkholderiales; family Burkholderiaceae_C; genus Rubrivivax. The sequence goes on along the minus strand of JAYUSP010000519.1, from coordinate 1,911 downwards.
TTCTTGCGTGCTGATCGCGAGCTCTCCAGGAGCGTCGACTACCGCCGCTTCGGCCCGATTCCCGGCTTCAACCTCGACGGCCGCAGTTCGTTCGCGCCTCAGGGCAACATCCTCAATCCCAACGGATCGTTCACCGGCCTCACGGTGCGGCCCTGCCCGCCCGCAGACTTTACCAACAACGCCTGCCGCTACGACTTCAATGGCAGTTTGCTCACCGCCTACAACGGCGCTGACCGCATCAGCGGCTTGCTTTCGGGCACGGCGCAGGTCACGAGCGACATTTCGGCATTCGTTCGCGTGATGGCCTACGAGGCCAAGGACCATCTTGAGGCACACCCGGTGCCTGACAACTTCACTCTGCCCGACGGACGCCGCTACGCCGGCCGCTTCATGCAGGGCGGGCCGCGGATCACGGACAAGAAGACGACCTTTGGTGCGGTCGACATCGGCCTTGACGGCAGCGTCGGCAGCATCGATTTCAAGGTCGGCCTCAGCAAGGCCGAATCCAAGGCCACGAACCAGGATCAGAACTATTTTGACCGTGCCGCCTACAACGCGGCCACACAAAGTCGACAGATTGATCCGACGGTGCTAACCAACGACCCGGCGGTAATCAACGGAATCAAGATCAGCCCGGTGCGCAAAGGCACGGCGGAATACGAGCAGCTTGATGGCCAAATTTCGGGCGATCTGTTCACGCTGCCGGGCGGTGCGCTACGTTATGCGGCCGGCCTTGTGATGTCCAAAGAGACTTTGGGCGACCAGCCGGACCCGCGCCAGATCGCTGGGACGGTGGTCGGCAGCATTCAGCAAAGCGCCGTCGCTGCTGACCGCGATGCCAAGGCCGCCTACGTCGAGTTCCAGATCCCTGTCACGAAGTCGATCGAAGGCCAACTCGCCGCGCGCTACGACAAATACGATACCGCCAGCCGCACCAGCCCGAAGCTGGCGCTGAGCTGGAAGGTGATGCCCGAGGTGAAGCTGCGCGGCTCTTATTCCGAGTCGTTCAAGATGCCAACGCTGAAGCAGCTGTTTGCCAACGCCGGGCAGGGAGCGATCAACCTGACCGAGTCGCAATGTGTTGGCGTCGGCCTGCCCGCCGGCTGTGCCGGCCAGTCGGCGTTTCGGCTGACCGGATCCAACCCCGCACTCGGCCCGGAACTGGGCAAGACCTACAACCTGGGGGTTGTCGCAGAGACTGGCCCGGTGCAGATGGCGGTGGACTTCTGGATGATCGACAAGAGCGACAACATCACGACGCCGACGCTGGATTCGGCGATTGCCGGCGGCGCCTTCACGTTCGACCAGACACTGGCACGCTACGTGATTTTTCAGAACCTCCAGAACTTCTCGGCGGCGCGCAATACGGGCGTGGATTTTGACGCCAAGCTGCAGATCAAGGGCACCCCGTTCGGCAATGTGTCCTTTGGCGGCAGCACGACCTATTACTTCAAGCAGATGACGCGCACGACGGCGACGTCGCCCTGGGCTGAATTCAACGGGACCTACAACACGCCACGCTGGCGCGCGACGGGCTCCGTGCAGGTCGACTCCGGCGCCTGGTCGGTGTCGGGGCTGATCCGCGGTACCGGCGGCTACTACGACACCATCCAGCCCTGGTCGAACTTCAGCGTGCTGCCGGCGGGTGGCCTGCGCAAGGTTGGCTCGTATGACGAGATCGACATGACGCTGGCCTACACCGGCATCAAGAATCTGCGCATCGCCGGGTCGGTGAAGAATCTCTTCGACCAAATGCCGCCGTTCAGTGCCACGAACGCGACGAACAACAACTTCTCGCAGCAGGGTTTTGCGGAGCTGTACACCACCCGCGGCCGCTTCTTCCAGATCACCGGGAGCTATACCTTCCGCTGAACTCCGCAGGGTTCGCACAACGGCCCGGCACGCAAGTGC
>JAYUSP010000518.1:0-3164 GCA_043755615.1 Betaproteobacteria bacterium | reverse complement strand
TGTTTTCATATTCCAGTCTCCAGGGTTTGCCAAAGCCGCATCACCGCGTAGGCACGCCAGGGCCGCCAGGATTCGGACAGCGCCTGTACCGCGGCGATATCGCGGGTGCCCAGCGCGTTGAGCAGGCCGATATCGCTGGCCGGAAACGCGTCCGGCCAGGCCAGCGCCCGCATCGCGATGAGCTGCACCGTCCATGGGCCGATGCCGGGCAGGGCTTGCAGTTGGGTCATCGTCGATTCCAGCGGCGCGCCGCGTTGCAGGCTGATCTCGCCGGCCTGCACCGCCTCGGCAAGAGCTTGCAGCGCGCGCACCCGCTGCCGCACGATGCCGAGTCTGCCGATCACCGCGGGGTCGGCCTCGGCGATCGCCTGCGCCGACGGGAACAAAAGGGTCAGGGAATCGAACGGTGTCGCGACCGCGGCGCCGAAGCGTTCGACCAGCCGCTTCGTCAAAGTGCGCGCGGCGGCCACCGTGACCTGCTGGCCGATGATGATGCGCATCGCGATCTCGAAGCCGTCCGGCCCGCCCAGCCCGCTGGGCACGCGGATGCCCGGTCGCGGCGGCACCGGCAGGCCCGCCAGCGCGGGGTCGATCTGCGCCGGGTCGGCGTCGAGATCCAGGCCGTCGCGCAGGCGCTGCACCAGGGCGCCCAGAACCGGCATCAAACTTGACGCGATACGCGCATGGACTTGCGTGCGCTCGGCTTCGAAATGCAGGCCGATCCAGCCGGTGAGCAACCGGCCTTCGTGCGGCCAGGCGACGGTGCGCAGGATTTCGCTGCTTTCGCCGCCTTCGCCGCCTTCGACCGACTCGACCCCGGCCACCGCGCGGTCACGGTAAAAACGCAGCACGCCGTCGATATCGTAGGGCGGTCGGTAGGGCAGCCGCAGCGCCAGCACGCCGTTATCAGCAGCGCGAGAAGCAGCGCGAGAAGCAGCGCGAGAAGCCGCGCGAGAAGCCGCGCTGTGGCCAGCGTCGCCACCGGCCTCGCCGAGCTTGCGCAGGCGCGTCGGGTTGAGCCGGTAGCGGGCCGCAAAAGCAGCGTTGAAGCGGCGCAGGCTGGCAAACCCGCTGGCATGCGCAACCGCGGTGACGGCCATCGGCGTATCGGTCAACAACTGCTTGGCCAGCAGCAGCCGTCGCGTCGTCAGGTAGTCGACCGGCGTGACCCCAAATGCCTGCTGGAAGATGCGCCGCAAGTGGCGGTCGGTGACCCCGAGCCGGGCCGCGACGGCGGTGAAATACAGGTCGTGCCCCGACAGCACCGCCTGGTCGATCTGTTGCGCCGCGTGCCGCGCCAGCGTGGCCGATGAATCGACCAGCGACAGCCCCGGCGCCAGCTCGGGCCGGCAGCGCAGACAGGGCCTGAAACCGGCTGATTCGGCCATCGCCGCGTTGACAAAAAAGCGGCAATTGCGCTGCAATGGAGTGCGCACGCGGCATACCGGGCGGCAATACACCCGCGTCGATGTGACGCCGACAAAGAGCCGGCCGTCGAAGCGTGCGTCACGCGCGACGAAGACCGCGTAGTCGGCATCGGTGCTGACCTTGGACGGCGGCACGGTGATCTTCGAAGCGCTGGGCATGGGGGCGATCATAGGCAACTGGCGCAACCGGACTCGCCGTTTTCGGACGCGTGCCTCGGGGCCTGGTATTGCACCGTCGCGCAGCCGCAGTCGGTGTGCTGCCGCGCCGCTCCATCGATGGCGCTCGCCGTCCCGGCCGCGCCTACATCGCCTTGAACAGATGCACGTAGGCGCGGCTCACGGGCAATTCGCGATCGACGCCTTTGATGCGCAAGAAGAGGCGGCTCGCTTCGTCGCGCCGCGTGCCGGCCAGGTGCTGCAGGTTGACGATGGTCGAGCGGTGGACCTGCCAAAACTGCGCCGGATCAAGCGCCTGCGCCAACTCGGTGATCGGGGTGCGGATCAGGTGTTCGGCGCTCGCCGTTTGAACGCAGGTGTATTTGTCGTCGGCATGGAAAAAGAGCACCTCGCCGACATCGATCTGGTGGGTCAGATCGCCCTGGCCGGCGCGCACCCAGCGCAGCGCGGTGGCGGCCGTTGCCGATGGCGATGCGGCCGCCGGCGCAGAAGCCAAAGCCGACGTTGACGGCGGCTGCAATCGCCGCAGCACGGTTGCCAGCGCGGCGCTGTCGATATCCGATTCGAGCGCCCGCCTGACACGCTCGATCGTGCGCGCCAGGCGCTCGGGCTGCACCGGCTTGAGCACATAGTCAACCGCTTCTTGCTCGAAGGCCTGCACCGCAAACTGGTCGAACGCGGTGACAAAGACGACGCGTGTCTTGCCTTCGATGCCCTGGGCGACTTCGAGGCCGGTCAGCCCCGGCATCTGGATATCCAGGAAGGCGACATCCGGCATCAGCCGGGTGATGCACTCGGCGGCTTCGACGCCGTTGCGCGCAACTTGCAGCACCTGCAAATCAGGCCACTGTTCGGCGAGTGCGGCCGCCAGCGCGCGGCTAAGCTGGGGTTCGTCGTCGGCGAGGATGGCGGTGGTCATGAAGTTGATGCGGGTTTGGCAAGCATCGCTGGCAATGGGCTGGCAAGGGCTTGCAGCGGCAGCACCAGGCGCGCCAGGGTGCCGGGGTTCGCGGCCACGACTTCGAGGGTCGCCGCCGGGCCATATCGCGCGGCCAGTCGCTCGCGGATATTTGTCAGCGCAAGACCGGCACCTTGACGCGCGCCGAGCCGCTGTGGCGCACCCAGGCCGCGGCCGTCATCACGCACTTCGATCACCAACTGGCGCTGCTGCACACGCGCGCTGATCGATACCGTGCCGCCTTCGATGCTCGGCTCCAGCCCGTGCACAACCGCGTTCTCGATCAGCGGCTGCAAGAGCAGGGGCGGCAGCGGCTGCGCCTGCGCGGCGCCATCGGCGTAAATCGAAAACTTCAGCCGGTCTTCCATCCGCCCCTGCAGGAGTTGCAGGTAGTTGCGCGCCAGGTCGAGTTCGTGCGCCAGCGTGCTGTGGTCGTTGCGCAGCGTGCCCAGCGACGAGCGCAGGTAGTCGGTGAACGACAACAGCATCTGCTTGGCCTTGGGGACATCGTTGTCCATCAGCGACTGCACATTGGCCAAGGTGTTGAACAAGAAGTGCGGCTCGATCTGCGCTTGCAGCAGGCGCAGCTGGGCTTCGGTGAC
>JAYUSP010000517.1:0-9615 GCA_043755615.1 Betaproteobacteria bacterium | reverse complement strand
AGGTGAGCGCGTCCATCGCCGTGTCGCGGGTATCGAGCATGGTCTGCACCTCAGCGACCACGGCGTCGCAGATGACCACGTCGCCGGCCGCCAACGCGTTGTTCAGGCAGGCTTCGGAGGCTTGTGCAAAACGGCGATCTTCGGTCAGCACGTCGAGCAACACCGAAGAGTCGACGGCGATCACTTCGGTTCGTCCTCGGGCGCCGGATAAGGGTCGCCGGGTGCGCGTCCGCGCAACGCGCGCATCGCGTCATCGGTGCTCGTGAAACCTTCGGCCAGTTTGAATTTGCCACGGATCTTGCTCAGCGCGTCGCTCACGTCCTTGCGCAAGATGATGCGGCTGCCATCGAGCTCGACCTTGAGCTGCGTGCCCTTGGTCAGCCCGAGCGCATCACGCACGGCCTTGGGCAAGGTGATTTGCCCACGTTCGGCGACGGTAGCTTCCATGCTGATTCCTTTCAGAGAGAATCGGTACGTATGAAGTATACGTACTGAGTCGATCAGATTCAAGCCTGAAGCTGCCGCCAGGCCAACTCTTTCATGATCTCGGTCGCACCGCCGCCGATCTGCATGACCTTGACTTCGCGGTAGATGCGTTCGCTCTTGCTGCCGCGCATGAAACCTATGCCGCCGAGAATGTGCACGGCATGGTCGGCGCAGACCTGCATCGTCATCGTGGCATGGTTTTTCAGCAGGCACAGGTCGGCAATCATGGTGGCGTCGTCGGGGTCGGCTTCGAAGCGCGCTGACACATCGGCGAGCAGCGCACGTGACGCGATCAACTGGGTGCGCATGTCCATCAGCCGGTGCCGGATCGCTTGGTGTTCGGCGAGCAACAGGCCGAAGGTCTTGCGCTGCATCGCCCAGGCCAGCGCTTCGTCGTAACAGGCCTCCGCAAAGGCGCAGGCGCCGGCACTCATCAGCAGCCGCTCGCCGTTGAAGTTGGCCATGATCATCGCGAAGCCGGCGTTCATTTCGCCGATCAGGTGGTCGGCCGGCACCGACACGGCGCTGAAATGCAGCGTCGCGGTATCGCTGCACCACCAGCCCATCTTGTCCAGCTTGTGCCGGGTCAGGCCAAGGCTGTCACCGGGCACCACGATCAACGAAATGCCGGCAGCTCCGCGGGTTTCGCTACTGCCGGTGCGCACCGCCAGCGTGATCCAGTCCGCGCGCAGGCCCGACGTGATGAAGGTCTTTTCACCGTCGATGACAAAGTGGTCACCCTCGCGCCGGGCGGTGGTGCGCAGCCGCGCGACGTCCGACCCGCCGCCGGGCTCGGTGATCGCCAGTGCACTGATCCTGTCGCCCGCCAGCACCGCCGGCACCACACGCTGCTGCAAGGCCGTACTGCCATGGCGCACGATCGGCGGCAAGCCGATATTGTGTGAAAACAGACTCGCCATCAGTCCGCCCGAGCCGGCGCGTGCGATCTCTTCGGCGGCGATCAGCCGATAGCCGATGCCGCATGGCGTGCCGCCAAGTACTTCCGGGTAGCCGAGTTGCAGCAGGCCGAGTTCGGCGGCGCGCCGGTACAGCGCGCGCGGGAACTCCTGCGCTTCGTCCCAGGCGTTGATATGCGGCGCGACTTCTCGGTCGACGAAGCGCCTGACCGTATTGCGAAAGAGGCCGTGGTCGAGCGTGTGATCGAGATGGGGGTCAGCGCAATCCATAGGCACCAAGCGTAACGCTGCGGGCTATGCTGGGTCACGCCCCGTCACCAGCGGGCCCGAAATCGCCGCCTTGCAGGAGAAGTGCATGTCCATCCGCCGCCGAGAGTTTGTTGTAAGCACTGTTGCCAGCGCTGTCGCCAGCACTGTCGTCACCGCAGGTACCGGCGCTGCGCTGTCGGCCGCGCTGCCGTTGACCGCACAAGCGCAGGACAAATTTCCCGCGCGGCCGATCAGCCTGATCTGCCCCTGGCCGCCTGGGGGCTCCAGCGACGCCGTCGTGCGTGCTTTCGGCGACAGCGCCGGCCGCACGCTGGGCGTGCCGGTGATCGTCGAAAACCGGCCCGGCGTCGGCGGCACGCTCGGCGCCACCGCGATGGTCAATGCGCGGCCCGACGGTTATCTGCTGACGCAGTTGCCGCTGGGCATCTACCGCCTGCCGCACATGCAGAAGATGGCCTTCGACCCGGTCAAGGACATCACCCATATCGCCTGCCTCACCGGCTACACCTTCGGCATCACCTGCACGCCCGACGCGCCCTTCAAGACCTTGAAGGAGATGGTCGCGTGGGCCAAGGCCAATCCCGGCAAACTGACCTACGGCCATACCGGCACCGGCACCACGCCGCATCTGGCGTTCGAGGAATTTGCGTTCCAGGCCGGCTTCAAGACGCAGGACGTGCCGTTCAAGGGCTCGGCAGAAATCATGCAGGCGATCCTGGGCGGGCATATCCCGGTGATGAGCGGCGCGACCGAATTTGCGCCGCAGGTCAAGGCCGGCAAGCTGCGCCTGCTGGCGACGCTGGGCAGCAAACGCATGCGCGATTTTCCCGACGCGCCGACGGTGACTGAGAGTGGCTGGGATACCGTCAGCGAATCGCCCTTCGGTTTTGGCGGGCCGAAGGGCATGGACGCCGCGGTGGTGCGCACGCTGCACGATGCGTTCAGAAAAACACTCGACGACCCCAAAGTGCTTGAGACCCTGGAGCGGTTTTTCCAGCCGGTGATCTACATGAATACTGAGGACTACGGCAAGTACGCGCTGCGCACTTTTGAAGCCGAACGCGCGACGATCGAGCGCATGGGCCTGGCCAAGAAGAGCTGAAGGCACGGCGATGGACTTCCACACCCATGTCTTCATCAGCTACGCCCATGCCGACAATCTGGAGGCTGGCGGGCCGGGCTGGGTGAGCCGCTTCCACGAACTGCTCGAACCCTTTTTGACGTCGCGCCTGAAAAGAACCAAGGCCGTGATCTGGCGCGACAAGCGGCTGTCGGACAACGATGTCTTCGACCCGGTGATCATGCAGCAACTGCCCGACTCGGCAGTGCTGGTGGCCGTCCTCACCGACAACTATGTCGACTCCAAATGGTGCCTGCGCGAAGCCGAGGCTTTTTGTGAGGCGGCCAAGGCCAAGGTGGGCCTGACGCCGAACAACAAGTCGCGTGTTTTCAAGGTCATCAAGCTGCCGCCCGAGGGCCAAAGCACACTGCCGGCGCCGATGCGCGAAACCCTCGGCACGCCGTTTTTTGTGCGTGTCGACAAGGACCGGCGCGAGAGCCAGGACCGCAACGACCGCGCGGTCGAACTCGACCCGAACTATGGCGCCGGCTACGGTGAAAAGCTCAAGCTCCAGGTCGCGCTGCTGGCGCAGGACATTGCCGATACGCTCAAGGCCATCGATGCGGCTGGGGCGGCGGCGGCCGCGCAAGCTTCCAGTGCAGCCGGTGCAGCCGGTACGGCGGCGGACGCGGGTGCGTCAGCTTCGCCTGCTGGCTCAGCCGTCAGCGCGTCGAAACGCCCGACGGTGTATCTGGCCCAAGTCGGCGAAGACCGCCGCTACGACCGCGAGGCATTGCGCAGCGAACTCGTGCAGCGTGGCTATTCCGTGTTGCCCGACCGTGAACTGCCGACCAGCGAAATCGAATACCGCGCCGAAGTCGCACGGCTGCTCGAGCGTTCGGCGCTGGCGGTGCACCTGCTCGGCGTGTCGCCCGGCACGGTGCCCGAGGGCAAGGGGCTGGACTCCGTGCTCGTGATCCAGAACGCCGTCGCTGTCGAACTCGCGGGCGGGTTCGCTGTCGACGGCGCTGGGGCGCATGCCGGCGCGTCGCCGCTGCGGCGCGTCGTGTCGCTGCCCGCCGGAACCGTGTGCGAGCGGCCGAACCACCAGCAGTTTTTGCAGGACATGCACAGCCGCGCCGAGCTGCAAGGGGGCGCCGAGGTCATCACCGGCGACCTCGAAGCGGTGAAGGCGGCGATGCATGTCGCACTCAAGGCGATTGAAGCGCCACCGCCGGCGCCGTTGGTGCCGGCAACGCTCGACGGCGCTGTCGCTGCGGCGAATGCGCCCGATGCGGTCGGCGCCGCAGCAGGCCCCGGCACCGTCTACGTGGTCTTTGTCGAGCCCGACCGCAAGGCCACGGTCGAGATTCGCAAAGCCTTGAGCGAGCGCTTCAACGTGCTCAAACCGGTCTTCTCGACGGTCGAAGGTGAGGGCCGCGAGGCCAACGAACGCTGGCTCACCGAATGTGATGCGGTGCTGGTGTTCTATGGCAGCGGCACTGTCGGTTGGAAGGCCAGCGTCGACAGTGACTTGCTCAAGGCGCGGTCGTGGCGCAAGGGGCGGGCATTTCGCGGCGTCTTCACCTGGGTCGCCGGGCCGCCGTCTGACGACAAGGACGACCTCGTCGATGCCGGTGGCGCGAGCGTGATCGACGCCCGCGGCGGCTACTCCGAAGCCCTGCTCGCCCCGGTGCTTGCCGCGCTGCAAGGGGCCGAACATGGCTGAGCCCAACGTCGGCGCCGCTGCATCCGCGGTGCGCAACCCCTACCCGGGCCTGCGCCCTTTCCGCGCCGATGAAGAGCATCTGTTTTTTGGCCGCGAGCATCAGGTCGACAGCATGGTCGACAAGCTTGGCGCGCACCGTTTCCTGGCCGTCGTCGGCGGCTCGGGCAGCGGCAAATCATCGCTCGTCAACTGCGGCCTGCGTCCGGCCTTGCACCGGGGTTACATGGCCAGCGCCGGCGCGAGTTGGCGCATGGCGCAGATGCGACCGGGCAGCGACCCGATCGGCGCGCTCGCGCGCGCGTTGGCCGAGCCCGGGGTGCTGTACGACGCGCCGCTGACCGGCGCGCTGTCGTCAGCCGAGCTGGTTGAATCGACCTTGCGTCTGGGCAGCCTGGGCTTGGTCGATATCGTCGACCAGGCCGATCTGGCCGCAGGCACGCAGTTGCTGGTGGTTGCCGACCAGTTCGAAGAGCTGTTCCGTTTTCGCGCGCTGGTGCGCGGTGCGCGCCCCGACGGCTGGGGTGCCGCTGAAGATGCGGTGGCCTTTGTGCGCCTGCTGCTCGAGGCCGCGGCGCAGACCGCAGTGCCGATCCACATTGTGCTCACGATGCGTTCGGATTTTCTCGGCGATTGCGCGCAGTTCCAGGGCCTGCCCGAGGCCATCAACGAAGGCCAGTACCTGGTGCCGCGGCTGACGCGCAACGAGATCCGCGCCGCGATCACCGGGCCGGCGGGCGTGGCCGGCGCGACGATCAACCCGGTGCTGGTGACGCGGCTGCTCAACGATGTCGGCGACAACCCCGACCAGCTCTCGATCCTGCAGCACGCGCTCAACCGCAGTTGGGTCCATTGGGAGCTCGACCTCCAGGGCGGCGGCGCGCTTGAGCTGGTGCACTACGAAGCCGCCGGCGGCATGCAGCGAGCGCTCGACATGCATGCCGAAAAGGCATTCGGCGAACTCGGGGCTGGACCCCAGCAGCGCCTGTGCGAACAGCTCTTCAAGGCGCTCACCGATACCGGCACCGACCCGCGTGGCATCCGCCGCCCGACGCGGCTGTCGACGCTGGCAAAGATGACCGGCGCGACAGCCGCGCAACTGATCGCGGTGATCGACGTTTTTCGCAAACCCAGCCGCTCGTTCCTGATGCCGCCGATCAGCGAAACCTTGAGCCCGGATTCGGTGGTCGACATCTCACACGAAAGCCTGATGCGCGTGTGGCTGCGCCTCAAAGCCTGGGCCGATGACGAAGCCCATTCGGCGCGTGTCTACCGCCGCCTGCGCGAGACCGCGCTCGAACACGACCGGGGCAACGCCAGCCTGTGGCGCGACCCCGACCTGCGCGTGGTGCTCGACTGGCGGTCGAAAAACACGCCCACTCAGCCCTGGGCCGAGATGTACGGCGACGGCTTCAACAGCGCGATGCACTTTCTCGACCGGAGCCGCGATGCGCAGAACCAGGAAAAGGCCGCCGCCGAGATCGAGCGCCGCTGGCTCGCCTACTGGAGCTACGTGCCACTGGCCCTGGTGCTGGTGCCATTCATCTTTGCGCAGGACCGGCTGGCCGACTGGTTGAAAAGCGCGGACTGGGTCGTCGACATCCTGAAATTCCTGCACTTGACGACGTTTGCCGGAACCTTGTCGCACCTGCTCTCCGGGCTGCCTGCGGCGCTGCTTTACATGGCGCTGGCGCCATACATCAAGAAGCGCTTTCCGGTCTGGGAGCGGCGCCTGCATATCGGTTCCAGTGTGCCGCCCCACGTCACCGCTGCCGCCGTCGGGGGTGGGGCGGTCTCGATCGCCGCTGCTGCGCCGCCTGAGCCGGCGCTGGATATCGCCGCGCTGGGCTACGCCGGATTCGCGCGCCGCGCGGCGGCGCAGACGGTGGACTGGGCGGTATGCCTGTCGATGGCCTTTGTGGTCGCTGTGATCTGGTCCATCGTGCTCGTGACACCGCTGCCAGAAGGCGTGGAGCCGGCGGTGTCGGCCACCGGCCCGGCGGACGCGGCCAGCGCCAGCGCTGACACGGCCGCAACACTCACGCCGGAGCAACTGACCAATCTGGCACAAACCGATGCCGCAATGGGCGCCGCCGTCTGGACTTCGATCCTCGTTTTCTGGCTTTACCACGTCTACTTCTGGACGTCGAAAAGTCGCGCCACCTGGGGCATGCGCTTGGCCGGCATCGTGGTCACCGACCTGACCGGGCAACGCATCGGCCGGCTGCGTGCGACCGGGCGCTTTTTTGCCCGGTGGATTTCGTACTACACGGTCGGTGTCGGTTTCCTGATGCAGCGCTTCAACGCCCAGCGCCAGACGCTGCACGACAGGATGTGCGGCACCCTGGTCCTGCGGCGGCCCGCCGAGGCCGCCACCGCGCCGGTCATCACTTCAACGGCAGATAGCGCACCGACAGCACCCCGCTGATCGCGCTCAACGCGGCGATCGCCTCATCGGCGACCGCACTGTCGACATCGACCAGCGTGTAGGCCATGTCGCCACGCGACTTGTTGACCATGTTGTGGATATTCAGGCCGGCAGCGGCCATCGCGGTCGAGATCTGGCCCAGCATGTTCGGCACGTTGGCGTTGGCAATCGCGATGCGGAACGACGATTCGCGGGCCATGCTCACCGCGGGGAAGTTCACCGCGTTGTTGATATTGCCGTGTTCGAGATAGTCGCGCAGTTGGTCGACGACCATGATCGCGCAGTTCTCTTCGGCCTCGGCGGTGGACGCGCCCAGGTGCGGCAGCGCAATGACTTTGTCGTGGCGGTTCAGCGCCGCTGAGGGGAAGTCGCAGACGTAGTGGCCCAGCGTGCCGGCCGCCAGGGCATCAAGCACGGCGACATCGTTTACAACCGTGTCGCGGCTGAAATTGAGCAGCACCGCGCCCGGCTTCATCAAGCCGATATTGGCGTCGTTGACGAGCCCGCGCGTGGCCTCGATCAGCGGCACATGCAGGGTCACGAAATTGGCGTTCTTGAGCACCTCGTTGACACTGCCCGCGCGCTTGACCTGCGCCGGCAGGCTCCATGCCGCGTCGACCGTGATCTCGGGGTCGTGGCCGAGCACGTTCATGCCGAGCTTGATGGCGGCGTCGGCGACGAGGCAGCCGATCTTGCCCAGGCCGACGATGCCCAGGGTCTGGCCGGCGAGTTCGTTGCCCGCGAAGGTCTTCTTGCCATCTTCGACCTTGGCCTCCATCGCGGGGTCGGCCGCGTCGAGTGCAGCGACAAACCGCAGCGCCGGCGCCAGATTGCGCGCGGCCATCAGCATGCCGGCGAGCACCAGTTCCTTGACCGCATTGGCGTTCGCCCCGGGCGCATTGAATACCGGCACGCCGCGCGCGCTCATGGCCTTGACGGGAATGTTGTTGGTGCCGGCACCGGCACGGCCGATGGCACGCACGCTGTCGGCTATTGGCAGCTTGTGCATGTCGGCCGAACGCACCAGCACCGCGGCCGGGTCGGCGATGTCCTTGCCGACGCGGTAGGCTTCAGCCGGCAGGCGCGACAGGCCCTGCGCCGAGATCTGGTTCAGCACCAGGATGCCAAAGCGGTCAGCCATTTTTGGCCTCGAACTCTTTCATGTACGCGACCAGCGCCTGCACGCCAGCGACCGGCATCGCGTTGTAGATCGACGCGCGCATGCCGCCGACCGAACGGTGGCCCTTGAGCTGCACCATGCCGCGTGCCGACGCGCCCTTGAGGAAGGTCTCGTCGAGCGCTTCGTCCTTGAGCCTGAACGGCACGTTCATCAACGAGCGGCAGTCGCTGGCCACCGGGCACGAATAGAAGCCGGTGTTGCCGAGGTAGTCGTAGAGCAGCGCGGCCTTGGCGCGGTTGTGCGCCTCCATCGCAGCCAGTCCGCCGCTGGCCTTGATCCAGTTGAAAACCAGGCCGGCGATATAGATTGCATAAGTCGGCGGCGTGTTGTACATCGACTCGTTGTCGGCCACGATCTTGTAGTCGAAGGCGCTCGGCGTGGCCGGCAGCGCCTGGCCAATGAGGTCGTCGCGCACGATCACGATCGTCAGCCCGGCAGGGCCGATATTCTTTTGCGCGCCACCGTAGAGCAGGCCGAATTTCGACACGTCGAGCGGGCGCGACAGGATGTTGCTCGAGACATCGGCTACCAGCGGCACATCACCCACGTCAGGCGTAAAGTGGTATTCGACGCCGCCGATGGTTTCGTTGGCGCAGATGTGAACATAGGCCGCGTTGGCGTCGAGCTTCCATTCGGTGCGCGGCGGGATCGTCGTGTAGCCGCTGGCCTTGGCCGATGCGGCGACATTGACGGCGCCGTATTTTTGTGCTTCCTTGATCGACTTCTTGCTCCACTCGCCGGTGTCGATGTAGTCGGCGCTCGTCTTGCCGCGCAGCAGGTTCATCGGCACGATCGCGTTTTCGCCGATCGCGCCGCCTTGCATGAACAACACCTTGTAGTTGGCGGGAATGGCAAGCAGTTCGCGCAGCAGGATTTCGGCTTCGGCAGCGATCGCGATGAACTCCTTGCCGCGGTGGCTCATCTCCATCACCGACATGCCCGAACCATGCCAGTCGAGCATCTCTGCGGCGGCGGTTTTCAGCACCGATTCGGGCAGCGCGGCGGGGCCTGCGCTGAAGTTGAAAACACGCGTCATCGTCAAAATCTCCGGCTGACAAATGGGGGATGGGCTTGCGCCCGCCACAATGTCGGCGGCGGGCGCGTCAGGCGCCGATTATCCGGGCGCAACACTTGCCGCCGGCCCGCGACGATGCGACGATCGCGGCTCACCACCGGGAGCCCCCATGAGCAAGCCGTTTTTTGACCAGGATGCGCTGATCTCGATGTTCGAAAACGCCACTGCCAAGCAGGCCGGGCAACTGCGCCAGGCGGCCGGTGCGGCAACGCTGCAGGCGCTGCAAGGCCGCGAGCTGAGCCTGAAAAATATCCGCTCGGCGCTGAAGGCGGTGTCAGGTGCAGCGAGCCTGGGTGCGGCGAACAATACCGTCGCCGGCATGAAGCCCGAAGCGCTGCTCGAAAAGGCCGTCGCCGGCATCGACGACGCGCTCCTCAAGGCCGTCGATGCGCAGCGCGCGGCGTTGTCGCAGCTCAGCTCGCAGGGTGTCGACCTGCGCGAGAAGACGCTGAAAAGGGCGCTCGACGAACTCG
>JAYUSP010000516.1:0-9632 GCA_043755615.1 Betaproteobacteria bacterium | reverse complement strand
TGAGCACCGTGCCCGCGCCAAAAAACCGCCGACCCGCCCCGACTGCACAGACGACTGCCGAGCCCGCGGCGGACAGCCCCGCGCTGCCCGATGCGCTAGCCGATGCGCTGGCCGCGGTGGCGACGCTGTTTGCGCCGCTCGCACAACTGGCAGTGGCGCGCGGCTTGCCTTATGCCGCGGTTGAAGAAGCGCTCAAGCGTGCGGTTGTGAATGCCGCAGCGGCCGCGCACCCGCAGGTGGCGGCGCACCGCAGCGTCAGCCGTATCAGCACCACCACCGGCATCAACCGGCGCGAAGTGACGCGGCTGACGCGGCCGACACGCCCCGCCAAAGCTGCTGCCGTGCACGGCGCAGACGACGCCGCAGCGCCGGCAACCGGCCCGGCGCGGTCGCATGCCAGCGAGGTCTTTGCGCATTGGCTCAGCGACCCGCGCTATCTCGACCGCCGGCGCGCGCCGCGTGTATTGCCGCGCACCGGCGCGGCGCCGAGCTTCGAGTCGCTGGCGCAGGCGGTCACCCGCGATGTGCATCCGCGCAGCCTGCTCGACGAACTGCTGCGCCTGAAGTTGGCGCGGTTGGATGAAAGTAGCGACAAGGTGTCGATCCAGCGCGACGGTTTTGTCCCCAGCGGCGACCAGCAGCGCATGCTCGGATTCTTGTCGGACAACGTCGGCGACCATCTCGCGGCGGCGGTGAGCAACGTGCTCGGCGACGGGCACCGGCACTTCGAGCAGGCGATCTTTGCCGACGGCATTTCGCCTGAGTCGATGCAGGCGCTGCGCTTGCGCATCGGCCCGCAATGGAAGTTGCTGCTCGAGGCCCTGGTGCCGCCGCTGGAAAAGATGATCGAGGCCGACGCCGCGCTGCCGGCCGAGAACAAGCGCCGGGTGCGCATCGGGCTGTATGCCTTTGACACCAGCACCGCCAGCGACAGCGCCAACCCCCAACGTGCAAAACCAGCGTCAGCGTCGCCCCCGACGCGGCGCACACGCAGGACTTGAGAAGACCATGAAACCAATCTGCATCGACTCTCGAAACAGGCTCCGCCAAGCTGCGCTGGTGGCACTGCTGGCACTGCTGGCGCTGCAATTTGCCGGCTGCGGCGGCGGTGTCGGCACCGGCGGCACCGGCACTTACGCCGCGGGGCCGATCACCGGCTTCGGCTCGATCATCGTCAACGATGTGCACTTCGACGAGTCGACCGCCGCCGTGGTCGACGACGACGACGGCGTGCGACAGCGCAGCGAGCTCAAGCTCGGCATGACCGTCGAGATCGACGGCGATACGCTGCGCAGTGATAGCGGCGCCACCGCCTTCACCGCCACCGCGACTGCCAGCCGGGTGCGTTTTGGCAGCGAAATCGTCGGCCCGGTGCAGTCGGTGAATGCCACCACTGGCGTGTTCACCGTGCTCGGCCAGACTGTGCGCATCGCCGTCGAAACCGTATTCGACGAACGCCTCGTCGGTGGCATTGCGGCGCTCAGCGTCGGCCAGGTGCTCGAGGTCTATGCGCTCTACGACGCCGACCGTGGGGCCTACAACGCCACCCGCATCGAGCCGCGCAGCGGCGGTGCCACGCAATGGCGGCTGCGCGGGCCGGTGGGGGCGCTCGACCGCGCCGCCGGCACCTTGCGCATCGGCAGCGGCACTTTCGCCTTTGGCGCCGCCGGCGGCGTGCCGGCTGATCTGGCGCCGGGCAAGCTGGTGCGCCTGCGCCTGACCACCACGCTGGACGCCACCGGCCGCTTCAGCGTTGCCGACTTCGGCGTCGCGCTGCGCCCGCCGCAAGACCGCGACGAGGCGCGGCTGCGCGGCCTGGTGACACAGTTCAGCAGCAGCGTGAGTTTTCAGGTCAACGGCCTGCCCGTGGATGCATCGGCGGCGGCGTTCCCGAACGGCAGCGCCGGCCTGCGCCTGGGTGCGCGGGTTGAAGCCAAAGGCAGCGCGCGCTCGGGTGTGCTGGTTGCCGGCGAGGTGAAGGTCGAAACCGACGACGAGGTGCGCGACCGCGGCTTCGAGTTCAAGGGCAACATCGACAGCGTCGACGCCGCCGCGCGCACCTTCACGCTGCGCGGCCAGACGGTAGTCACCACCCGCGCCGACCTGCGGCTGGAAGGTGGCACGCTGGCCGACATCACTGTCGGCCGCCGGGTTGAAGTCCGCGCGCAACTGGCGACCGACAGAACCCACCTCGAAGCGACGCGGATCAAGTTCGACTGAGGTCGATGACCCCGTCGCTGGCCGCAATTCGACCTCGAAATCCAGCGCCGCCAGGTGAACGAAAGCGAATCTGCATTTGCGCGCAGCGCTGGCCGAGCGCAACCACGCCGCGTTTGTCGCGCCGCTGCCGGCGCAGGCGCAGGCGCAGGCGCAGGCGCATTTCTACGGCGGCGGCAAGGTCTGGCGGCAGCAGGCGCCGGGGGTCGGGCGGGTGGCGTTCGACAAAGGCCAACCGCCAGAGTGAAGCGCCGGTCGCCAGGTGGCGCCGAAGGCAGATCCGGCGTCGCCGAGAATGCCTAACGAACCACCACAGTAGCCACCGTGCGTTCGACATAATCGGTGCCACCGATGACGTTGGGGCAGGCCCCGGCCAGCGGCTGGCTGCAGCCGGTGGCCGTGACCCGGTAGGCGCGCAGCGGCAAGCCGGATTCGCTCAACACCGCGCCTGCGGTGCAGCGCACGGTCACGGTGTAGGGCTGCAAGGTGCCGGGCAGGGTATTGATCGACTGCGCCGCGGTGCAGGTCGCCGCCGCGCCGGCGCTGATTCGGTAGCGCCCCCAATCGAGCCCGGCCTCGGCAGCCTGTGTCGCGCGGGCGTGTGACAGTTCGCGGGCGTAGCTGCTGTGCACGCTGGTCACGAGCCCGACCGCATAGGTCGAGATGCCGCCCAGCAAGACCAGCACCACGATCACCAGCACGCCCGAGAAGCCGCGCTGGCCTGACCGCCGGTCCCTCCGAGGCCTGACTCGGCACGCTGCTTTCACTGGTGTACCTTCGTGCTGCGCACTCCGGTATTCGCCTTTCGGGCGGCCGGGCAGGCTCATTGGAGTACCTTCGTGCTGCGCACTTCGGTATTCGCCCAAGGGCCACGAAGTGGCCCCTTCGGGTCCATGGCGGCCGGGCGCGCTCATGGCCCTTCACTCACCGGCAAGCTGGTCACGAGTTCGACCGACTCCGGGATCTGGGTGTCGGCCGCCGGCACCGACAGGCGCAGCACCAGATGCACGATGCCACCGCGCCCCTGGCTGCCGGCGTTGACATAACGGATGCTGCAAGCTGTGACATTGTTTGCCAGCGGCGCCGCTTGCGCGCCGGCGCCAAAAGCCACGGGTTGCGCAGCGGCTACCGGATAGCCCCAGCGCCGCGTCAGGCGTTGTGTGCCGGGGTCGCAGTCCCATGTCACCGGCGTCGCGACGATATAAAAACGCCGGCTCGCTGCGAGTGCGGAGAAGTTGTGTGCCGCAACCCGGATGCGGTTGCCGTCGGGCGCGGCGATGACATCCGTCAGGCGGGTCTTGATGCCGCCGGCAACGGCTGCATTGCCGCCGAAATACGGGTTGCCGGCGGCGCCGGACGGGGCCAGCGGATTGACCACCACCCAGTCGGTGCCAGCCACCGGCGCGTCGCCTTCGAGTGCGCCCAAGCTGGTGAAGCAGCTCTCGACGCAGCCGGCCTCCAGTGCGTCCTGCGCACCCGGTGCCGTGCACACTGCCGGGCAGACTTGTGCCGCGCCCGACGGCCCGGCGCGGTGCCGGCCCCAGGCGCGCACCTCGAGTGTTTCGAGCAGCACGCGCGGGCCGACCACCCGCACCCGCACGCTGTTGGGCAGCGCGCGCCGCAGATCGTCGGCAAGCTTGCCTTGCACCGTATCCAGTGCCGTGCTCAAGCCCGCGCGACGCGAGGCGTCGAGCCAGGCCGCCAGTGGCAGCCGCAGCATCGGTGCGGCGACCACCGCGAGCAGGCTCACCAGCACCATCGAGATGATCATCTCGACGAGCGTGAAGCCGCACTGGCCAGGACACCCGCGCCGTGGCCGCGGATGACGGCGCAGGCACGGTCGTTGTTCCTGTCGTTGTCCTTGTCGTTGTCCCTGCAGTTGCCCCTGACGTTGTTGCCGTTGAGAACGGGTGTTATGCATGTTCACACCCCACGCGGCGAATGCCGCAGCCGCACGCCTTCGACGACCAAATCGGCCTGCGCCGGGCAGCGCACCGTAACGACGATGCGCAGGCCCTGTGGCCGGCCGGCGGCGTCGAGCGCGGTGATGCCCGGCAGTGCCTGCGGCGTGGTGTTGATCTGCGCCGAGCAGCCGGCCAGCGGCGAGCCCGGCGGGTTGAGCAGGGTGCCGGCGATGTCACAGACGCCACCGGCGCAACCCGGGCCGGGCATCACGAGGCCGTTGTAGTCGGTCACGCTGTCAAAGCGGTTGGCGGCGTTGTAGCGCGTCTCGCCGGGCTCGGGGCCGATCGATTCGGCCACCGTCGCGCAGCCCGCGCCGCCGATTGCCGACGACGTGGCGACGAGCACCCGCGCATCCTGCGCATCACAAAAACTCATCGGCATCATGCGCACTTCCGAGAGCAGGGTCTGTGCCAGTGCCAACGTCTGGCGCGCGCGCATCGACTCGGCCGACTGTGCCGACAGACGCGAGAACAACACCGTCATCGACCCGGCGACGGTGCCGATCAGGACGATCAGCACCAGCACGTCGATGAGGGTGAAGCCCTTGTTAGATGACGGTGCCGGTTTCACGCGATACGGTGAGCGGCAGCACGCCCACCAGCAGGTTCAGGTCGATCGCCGGCACGAGCTGGCCGCGGCTGTTGAAGCGTACCAGCGCGGCGCCGGCCAGCGTCACGCCGGTGGGCATGTCGATCCGGTAGGCGCCGTCGCCGGTCGGCGCGGTCACTGGCTGGGCGCTGGAGCAGGCGCCGGCGGCGGTGTAGACGGCGCGTGCCTGCGCCGGGGTCGTGAGCACGCAGACATCGCGGCCCTGGGTCATCGCCAGCTTGCGGCTGTGCTCGAGCATCGAGCGCAACTGGTCCCGCGCGCCGCGCTCCTGCAGCGCGGTGCGCTCGGTCAGGCGTGGCAGCGCGAGCCCGGCCATCACCGCCATCAACAACATCACCACGATCAACTCGACCGTGGTGAAACCGGCGCTGCCGCGCATCGCTAGCACCGGCCTGGTCGATGTTGACGCTGTGCTCAGCAGCCGGTCGTCACCGACGCGGTCAGCGTCGGTGCCTGGCCCAGCGCGGCCGGCGGCGTGAAGGTGAAGGCGCAGTTCACCGGGTCGGCGCCACCAGCGACGCGCACCGCCAGGCCACCCCCGACGGCGGCGGTGGCGTAGCCGTCGGCAGCCAGCTGCGCGGCCGTCGGCGTGCCCGAGACCTGCACGATGCCGGCCGAAGCCACCACACCGGCGACGGTCGCCGCGGGGTAGAGCAAGGCGACCTGGACGCGGCCGTTTTCGGTACACAGGTTGCCGTTGCCGGCGGCGTTGACGAGCGGCGGGTTGCCGCCAAAGCCGGCGCCCGGGCAGGCCGGCTGGGCCTGGTTGTGGCGCGCCATCGCGGTGCCATGCACCAGCGCCGAGGCCGACGCCACCGCGCCGCGCGCGGCGTTGAGCTTGGCGATGCGGCCGTCGCGCTGCAGGTTGGTGAAGCGGGGCAGGGCCACGGCGGCCAGGATGCCAAGGATGATGATGACGACGATCAACTCGACCATCGTAAAACCGGATTGCGGACGTTTCATGGCTTGGCTCCTGGTCAGCGCGGGCTGGGAATAGGTTCGGGTTCGGGTTCGGGTTCGGATACGGATACGGATCACGGATCACGGATCGTGGATTCGGGCGGTATTGGCGCGGCTTTAAATCCGCTCGGGCGGCCGGCCGGTACCAGCCATATCGACCCCGCCGGAGTCGACTTGAGCCCGCGCCGCAAACGATTGCCGGCCTACTTCAGCGTAGCCTTGCCCAAATCCCACATCGGCATGAAGACGCCGAGTGCCAGCACCAGGACCATCGCACCGAGCGCAAAGATCAGGATCGGCTCGATCCGCGCCGACATCGTCTTGAGCTCGTATTCGACCTCGCGCTGGTACATGCCACCGACCTCGTCGAGCATCTCGTCCAGCGTGCCGGACTCTTCGCCGACCATCACCATCTGCAGCACGATGGGCGTGAAGATGCCCGCCTTGCGGCAGGCACTGAGTACGCTGTCGCCGCGCTCGACCGCGCTGCGCATGCCCAGGATCGCGCTTTCCATATGCCGGTTCTCGGTCACCTTGGCCGCAAGGCTCAGGCCGTCGAGCACCGGCACGCCACTGCGCAGCACCATCGCCAGGCTGCGGCAGGCGCGCGAGAGCGCACTCTTGAGCAAGATCTTGCCGGCGATCGGCAGCTTGAGCTTCCAGCGGTCCCAGCTCATCGCACCCACCGGCGTGGCGACAAAACTGCGCCATCCGAAAGCCGCGGCGACTGCCGCCCCCAGCAGCAGCGGCCACGAGGTGACGACATAGTTCGATGTGCCGAGCAAGACCCGTGTCATCAGCGGCAGCTCGGTATTCAGGTTCGCGAAGACCTTGGCAAAGACCGGGATCACGAAGATGTTGATGACCACCACCGCGACGAGCATGGCCAGGATCACAAACTTGGGGTAACGCAGCGCGGCCGCGACCTGTTCGCGCATGAAGCGCTGGAAGTCCAGGTGGTGGTGCAGGCTGTCGAAGATCTCGGTGAGCTGGCCGGTGGTTTCGCCAACGCGCACCATCGCGACAAAAAAGCCGTCGAAGACATCGGCGTGGCGCGCCATCGCCTGCGACAGCTCGCGGCCGGCGTCGAGCTGGCTGCGCAGTTTGCCCAGCAGCTCGCCCAGGCCTTCATGCGTCGCCGATTCGCGCAGCCCTTGCAGCGCGCGCAGGATCGGCACGCCGGCGCGCAGCAGGGTGTGCATCTGGCGCGTGAAGAGCAGCAGCTCGGCATCGCTGACGGCGCCGCGCTTGAGCAGGCGCTTGAAGGTCTCGCGCACATCGGTCGGCGCGCTGTGCGGCTCGATGACCACCGGCACGATGCCCTGGCCGGCCAGCGTTTGTGCGGCCAGCAGCTTGCTCGCCGATTCCATGATGCCGGTTCTGGCTTGTTGTGCGGCGTCGCGGCCGTACCAGGCAAATTGCGCCATCTTCAGACACCCGAGCCGACACGCATCGCCTCGGCCAGCGTGGTGCGCCCCTCGGCGACGAGCTTGAGCACACTGCGGCGCAGCGTGAAGGGGGCAAATGCGCGGTTCGCTTCGGCGGTGAATCCGGCCGGGTCGTCGGCGTTCACACAATGCACCAGCGCCGGGGTCATCTCGAGCATCTCGTAGACCGCCATCCGGCCGCTGTAGCCGCTGCGGTTGCAGGCAGCGCAGCCCAGACCCTTGAACGCCAGGTAGCGGCCGTCGTTGTTGTGATCGTTGTTGTGATCGTTGTCGTGATCGCCGGTGAGCGTGCTGCCGGGATTGCTGCCGAGATCGCTGCCGGCATTCCCGGCACCTTCGGCGAGCCACTCACTTTCGTGCGGCAGCGGCGCGGCGGGTGCCCGGCACTGGCCGCAGATCAGGCGCACCAGGCGCTGGGCGATGACCAGGCGCACACCGAGTGCGACCATGTACGGCGGGATGCCCATGTCGCGCAGGCGCATCGGTGTTGCCGCGGCGCTGTTGGTGTGCAGGGTCGACAGCACCAGGTGCCCGGTGAGGGCCGCGCGCAGGCCGATCTCTGCCGTTTCCTGGTCGCGCATCTCGCCGACCAGGATCACGTCCGGGTCCTGGCGCAGGCAGGCGCGCAGCACACGCGCGAAGGTCAGGTCAACCTTGTCGTTGACCTGGACCTGGTTCAGCCCCGGCTGGCGGTATTCGACCGGGTCTTCGACGGTGATGATCTTCACGTCGGGTGCGTTCAGTTCGGCCAGCGCCGCATACAGCGTGGTTGTCTTGCCGCTGCCGGTGGGGCCGGTGACAAGGACCATGCCCGACGAGGCGGTGAGCGCGGCGCGCAGGCGCTTGAGGATCGGCGCGGGGATGCCGATCGCATCGAGTTTCATCCGCGACGGGTCTTGCACCAGCAGGCGCATGACGACCGATTCGCCATGCTGCGTCGGCAACGTCGAGATGCGCACATCCAGCGTCGTGCTGCCGACCTTGACCCTGAAGCGGCCGTCCTGCGGCAGGCGCTTTTCAGAGATATCCAGGCTGCTCATCAGCTTCAGGCGCTGCACCACCGCACCGGCGATGCGCGAATCGGGCGTGCTCTGCACCTGCATCACGCCGTCGATGCGAAAGCGGATCTGCAGCGCACGTTCCTGGGGTTCGATGTGGATGTCGGAGACATGGCGTTGGGCCGCCGACTCGAAGATCGAATTGATCAGCTTGACGACCGGCGCTTCGTCGGCCGAGGCGCTGTTTTCCAGGCCCGACAGGTTGAGCACGCCATCGCCGACGTCGGCCGCGACTTCGCGTGCAAAACCGGCCATCGCCTCCTTGCGCTGGTAGATGCGCTCGACTGCGGCGAGCAAGGCGCCCTCGGCGACGACTGCCGGCACGATCGTCGTCTTGAGCAGGCGCGCGAGCTGGTCGAAGGCAACCATGTCGGCGGGGTCGACCATGCCGACTTCAAGGCCGTCACCGAGCGGTCGGACGAGGATCGCGCGCAGCCGGCGCGACTGCACTTCGGGCAGCCTCTGCACCAGCACAGGGTCGAGTTCTTCGCGGGTGATGTCGACGAAGCGGATGCCGAGCTGGTCGGCCACGACCTCGGCGATCTGGGCTTCGGAAACGAGCTTCAGATCGGTCAGCGAGCGTCCGAGTTTGCGGCCGCTGGTCTTTTGCAGCTCGAGCGCCTGGTTGAGTTGTTTGTCGTCGATCAGGCCCTTGCTGACGAGCACCTCGCCAAGGCGGAATCGGTGCGCATTGAAGACGGGGGCGGCAGGGCGGTCCATGTTGTTTGTGGGGGCGGTGGCAGTGGCGGTGGCGGTTCAGTCCAGCGAACGCAGGCGCTGGTCGACATAGGTCGCCAGGTCGTCGCGCGGCAGGCCGATGGCCTGCGCGCGGGCGTAGGCCTGGCGGGCGCGTGCGGCGTGGCCTTCGGATTCCAGCGCAACGCCCAGGCCGAGCCACCACATCGGGTTGGCGGGCTGATGGCGGGCGGCGTTTTCGTAGGCACCGAGCGAGCGTTTGAACTCGCCTTGCTGGGCCAGGATGCCGCCGCGCAGGCCGTCGGCGTCGGCTCCCGTCACCGCGTGCTGATCCAGCGTGGCCAGCGCCTGGGCGGCCTCACCCTGCGCCACCTGGATGCGCGCCAGCAGCAGCGCGACGGTGGTGTCGCCGGGGTTGTGCTGCAGGCCCTCGCGAAGCAGCGAAGCGGCGCGCTCGCTCTGCCCCGATTCATGTTCGAGCACCGCCGCGAGCAGCCGGGTTGGCGCATGCCGCTGGTCGATCGCCAGGGCCTCGTGGGCACGCTCCAGCGCCGCGCGGCGTTGGCCGGCCTGGGCGAGCTCGGTGGCCTGCCGGAACAGCGCCGCAACACGCTGGTCGTTGCTCGGCGCGATCAGGCGTTTGTCGATGCGGCTGGGTAGCGGCAGCGGCGTGACCAGC
>JAYUSP010000515.1:0-3178 GCA_043755615.1 Betaproteobacteria bacterium | reverse complement strand
TCGACCAAGGCTGAAGGCATGGGCATCGGGCTGAGCCTGTGCCGCTCGATCGTCGAGTCGCACCGGGGCCGGATGCGGGGGCAGAACATCTACAATGGGGCGCTCGTGGTTGGCTGCCGTTTTGCCTTCTCCTTGCCGGTGGAACTGCCTGCGAAAGCCGAGCCCGCCGTACGTGTTGAGCCCGGTGCTGAGCATCCCAAAGACGCCAGCACTGATCCCCATCCTCAAGCCCAGCCGCACCCCACGGTCACCTCCGAATGAGCCTCATCCCCAAGAAAGGCACTGTCTACGTCGTTGACGACGACGAGGCCGTGCGCGACTCACTGCAGTGGTTGCTGGAAGGCAAGGACTACCGCGTCAAGTGCTTCGACTCCGCCGAGTCCTTCCTCTCGCGCTTTGACCCGCGCGAGGTGGCCTGCCTTATCGCCGACATCCGCATGGACGGCATGAGCGGGCTGGAGCTGCAAGACCGCCTGATGGAGCGCAAGAGCCCGCTGCCGATCGTCTTCATCACTGGCCATGGCGATGTGCCGATGGCGGTGACGACGATGAAAAAAGGCGCGATGGATTTCATCGAAAAACCCTTCAAGGAAGAAGACCTGCTCGGCCTTGTCGAACGCATGCTCGACCAAGCCCGCGCTGCGTTCAGCCAGCACCAGGAAGCGGCCAGCCGCGACGCGCTGCTCGGCCGCCTGACGACGCGCGAAGCGCAGGTGCTCGAGCGCATCGTCGCCGGCCGGCTGAACAAGCAGATCGCCGACGACTTGGGCATCAGCATCAAGACGGTGGAGGCACACCGCGCCAACATCATGGAAAAGCTCAACGCGAATACCGTCGCCGACCTGCTCAAGATCGCGCTTGGCGCCACTGCCACCGCCAAGGCTTGAGAGACAGCGCCGCTGCGCGAACCGAAGCCACGCCAGACCCCGGCCGAGGCCGCTGCACCCAGCGGCCTCGGCCCATTTTGGGAGCGATGAAGAGATGCCTGCCCAGATCCTCGACGGCGTTTTGCTGTCGCAGCAAATGCGCGCCGCCATCGGCCAGCGCGCCGCCGCGCTCAGCGCGCGCGGGCATCAGCCCGGCCTGGCGGTGATCCTCGTCGGCGGCGACCCGGCGAGTGCGGTCTACGTGCGCAACAAGGTCAAGGCCTGCGCCGACCATGGCCTGCGCTCGGTGCTCGAGCAGTACGCTGCCGATTTCAGCGAAGCAGCGCTGCTCGATCGCATTGCCGCACTGAACGTCGACCCGGCCATCCACGGCATCCTGGTGCAGATGCCGCTGCCCAAGCACATCAGCCCGCACAAGGTCATCGAGACCATCAACGTGTTGAAGGATGTCGACGGCTTTTCCACCCTCTCGGCCGGCGAACTGTTGACCGGCGCGCCCGGCCTGCGCCCGGCCACGCCGTACGGTTGCATGAAATTGATCGAGAGCAGCGGCATCGACATCCGCGGCAAACATGCGGTCGTGATCGGGCGCAGCAATACCGTCGGCAAACCGATGGCGCTGTTGCTGCTGCAAGCCAACGCCACCGTCACCGTCTGCCACAGCGCCACGCCCGACCTTGGCGTGCACACACGCCAGGCCGATATCGTGGTTGCCGCCGTCGGCAGGCGCAGTACGCTGACGGCCGAAATGGTCAAGCCCGGCGCCATCGTCATTGATGTCGGTGTCAACCGCACGCAAGCCGGCAAACTCTGCGGCGATGTCGACTTTGCCGCCGTGTCCGAAGTCGCCGGCTGGATCACGCCGATGCCCGGCGGCACCGGGCCGATGACGATCACGATGCTGCTGGCCAATACCGTGGAGGCGGCCGAACGTGCCGCGGCAAGATGAACAACCCGCTGCTGGCAATTGGCGCTGCGCTGCCAGCTTTCGACAAGATCCGCGCCGACCATGTCGGCCCGGCCATCGATGCCTTGCTGGCGCAGGCTTCGATGGCGCTCGAGGCCGCGGTCGCGCCCGACGCGCCGAGCGACTATGACGGCGTGTCCGCGATCCTCGACGTCGCGCTCGAGCGCCTGAGCACCGCATGGGGCGCGGTCGAACACCTCAATGCCGTCGCCGACAGCAGCGAGCTGCGCGCCGCCTACAACGCGGCGCTTGGGCCGATCACCGAATTTCAGACCCGCATCGCGGGCGATCAACGCCTGTTTGCAAAGTACAAGGCCGTGGTCTTGTCGCCCAGCGCCGCGTCGCCGTCGCGCCAACGCGAGCTCGGCAACGCGATCCGCGATTTCACGCTCGCCGGTGCCGAACTGCGCGGCCAGGCCAAGCTGCGCAACGGGCAACTGCGCGAGCGCCTGGCTGAGCTCGCGCAGCAGTTCTCCGAACATGTGCTCGACGCCACCGGCGCTTTTACGCTCGATGTCGAAGACCCTGCCCGGCTGGCCGGCCTGCCCGAAGACGTGCTCAGCGCCATGCGCGCCGCAGCCGTGGCGGCGGGGGTCGAAGGCCACCGCCTGAGCCTGCACGCGCCGGTCTACATCCCGGCAATCCAGTACCTCGAGAATCGCGCGCTGCGCCAGGCGCTGTACACCGCCTACGCATCGCGCGCCAGCGACCTCGGCCCGGCAGCATGGGACAACTCCGGCGTGATGGCCGAGCTGCTGCAACTGCGCCAGGAGCAGGCGCAACTGCTTGGGTTTGCCAACTACGCTGAAGTGTCGATGGTGCCGAAGATGGCCGCGTCGGCAACTGAGGTGATCGACTTCATCCGTGACCTCGCGCGGCGCGCACGGCCGCATGCCCAGCGCGAACTGACCAGCCTGCGCGACTTCGCATCGGCGCAGTTGGGCATCGACGCCCCGCAGGCCTGGGACCTGGCCTTCGTCAGCGAAAAGCTGCGCCAGGCGCAGTACAGCTACAGCGCGCTCGAGGTGCAGGCCTACTTCACTTTGCCGCGCGTGCTCGACGGCCTGCTGCGCATCATCGAGACGCTGTTCGACGTCGCGATCACTGAAGTCAGCACCCCGGTCTGGCATGACAGCGTGCGTGTACTGCGCATCACGCGCCGCGACCCAACACCCGGCCGGCAGGACAAGCAGTTGGCGACGGTTTACCTCGACCTGCACGCGCGCCCCGGCAAACGCCCCGGCGCCTGGATGGCCCCGGCGCGCAGCCGCTGGCTGCGGCCTGACCGCGGCGGCGAGGTGCAGACGCCGGTGGCGCATCTGGT
>JAYUSP010000514.1:0-3183 GCA_043755615.1 Betaproteobacteria bacterium | reverse complement strand
CCTTGGCGGGTCAGCAGGAAGGCTTCGTCCGTATAAGCCGCCGAGGCCGGCGTGCCCGGCATGCGCAGCAGGGCACTCGGGATATCGCCCGAGAAGATCGCCATCGCGGTCGCCGTGACGATCGCCGCCACCGCTGGCACCGGCGCCATGAAAAAGGTCACCGGCACCAGCAGGGCGGTCGCCATCGTCGCGGTCAGGCCCGGGATCGCCCCGACGAACAGCCCGTACAACGCCGACAGCAGGATGACCAGCAGCACGTACGGCTGGAAGACGAGCCCGAAGGCGGTGAGCACGGCGTCCATCGGCGACCGTCAATAAAACGGGCGCAGCAGGCCCCAGGGCAGCGGCACGCGCAGGAGCTTGTAGAAGGCGAAGTGCACCAGCACGCTGCCGCCGACCGCCCACAGCAGCGCCGGCACAGCCCGCACCCGCAGCGCCATGAATACCGCGACCAGGCATATCGGCGCCAGCAGCAGGAAGCCAATGCGATCGGCCAGCGCGATATAGGCCGCCACCACGCCGACGATCACCGCGGCGCTGCCGTAGTGCTCGGTCTTGCGCGCCGCCTGCGCCGCCTCATGCACATAGACACGGTCGCGAAAGCTGCGCAGAACGAGTGCCGCCCCGCACACCAGCAGGCCGGCGCCGATCAGCATCGGCAGGAAGCCGGCGCCGAGCTTTTGGCCCGGCACCGCCGGGAACCCGCGGGTCGACCACATCACGGCCAGGGCCAGCAGGGCCAACACCAGGCCGACCCGCCGATCGGTAGCGCGCACCGGATGCGGCGCGTTATTTGGCGATGCCCACGGCGGTCATGACGGCCTTCATGTCGGCGTCGCCCTTGGCCATGAAACGCGCGAATTCCTCGCCGTTGCCCCAGATCGTCCCGAACCCGCGCTGCGCCATGAAGTCCTTGTAGTCCTTGCTGTCGTAGGCCTTCTTGACCGACGCCTCGAGCCGGGTCTGGATGGCCTTCGGCAGGCCCTTCGGCGCCGCGATGCCGCGCCAGGCGCCGGTCGCCCACGACGAGCCCAGCGCCTCCTTCAGCGTCGGCACGTTCGGGTACAGCGCCGAACGTTTGTCGTCCATCACCGCGAGCGATCGCACCTTGCCGGCATCGATCAGCGAGCGCGCTTCGGGCAACGAACACGGCACGAACTCGACCCCGCCGGCGGCCAGGTCCTGCAGGCCGGGCGCAGCGCCGTTGGACGGCACCCACGGCACCGACGCCGGATCGATCTTGGCGTCGCGCAGCATGCCGGCCAGCGCCAGGTGCCAGATGCCGCCCTGCCCGGTGCCCGAGGCCTTGAACTTGCCGGGGTTGGCCTTCACCGCGGCCAGCACGTCGTTCATATTCTTGTACGGCGAGTCGGCGCGCACCTGGAAGCCCGCCGGGTCCAGGTTGACGAGGGCGATCGGGGTGTAGCTGGTCGGGTCGAGCTCGGTCAGCTTCTGGTGGTGCATCATCGAAATCTCGACCGTGATGAGCCCGATCGTGAAGCCGTCGGGCGGCGCGCTGGCGATTGCCGAGTGGCCCACCACGCCCGAGCCGCCGGTGCGGTTGACCACGTTGACCGGCTGGCCCAGGTCTTTTTCCATCAGCGTCGCGAGAATGCGCGCCACCGCGTCGGTGCCCCCGCCGGCGCCCCACGGGACGATCAGCGTGATCGGCCGGTCGGGCCAGGCGGCCTGCGCGAACGAAGCCGAACCGGGCACCAGCGCGAGGCCGGCGAGTGCTGCGCTGAACGAACGTCGGGAGGTGGTCATCGGGGTGCCTCGGTGCGTCTGGAAGGCGTCGAATCTGGCATGCCACCCGGCGCGCAACAACCGGGAAAACCCCTCGCGACCCGGTTCAAGAGAGCCGCGCCACGCCTTCGAGCGGACACGCATAGATCGCGTTGCGCAGCGCCGCGATGGCCTCGTAGCGCGTAAAGCTGCGCCGCCAGGCCAGCACCACCCGGCGGGTCGGCGGCGTGCCCGAGAAGCGGATGTAGCGCAGGTGCGGCTGCTCGTCCTTCGGCACGCTCAGTTGGGGCACGACAGTGACCCCCATGCCCGACGCCACCATGTACTTGATGGTCTCGAGCGACGAGCCCTCGAAGGTCTTGCGGATGCCTTCGGCGTCGCTCGAAAAGCGCGCGTACTCGGGGCAGACCTCGAGCACATGGTCTCGAAAACAGTGGCCGGTGCCGAGCAGCAGCATGGTCTCCTGCTTCAGTTCCTCGGCGCTGATCTGCTTGCGTTTGGCCAGCGCATGGGTCTTCGGCACCGCCACCATGAAGGGCTCGTCGTACAGCGGCGCGACCGCCAGGCCGGCATCGGGAAACGGCTCGGCCATGATGGCGCAGTCCAGCTCGCCGGCGCGCAGCATGTCGAGCAGCTTGGCGGTGAAGGTTTCCTGCAGCAGCAGCGGCATGTGGGGCGTGCGTTCGATGGTCTGGCGCACCAGGTCGGGCAGCAGGTAGGGGCCGATGGTGTAGATGATGCCCAGGCGCAGCGGCCCGCTGACCGGGTCCTTGCCGCGTTTGGCGATCTCCTTGATGGCGGCGGCCTGCTCGATCACCGACTGCGCCTGGCGCACGATCTCGTCGCCCAGCGGCGTGACGCTCACTTCACTGGCGCCGCGTTCGAAGATTCGGACGTCCAGTTCTTCTTCCAGTTTCTTGATCGAGACGCTGAGCGTGGGTTGGGACACAAAGCAGGCCTCGGCCGCGCGCCCGAAGTGCTTCTCCCTGGCGACCGCGACGACATAGCGAAGTTCAGTGAGGGTCATGGGCCATTCCAGAAACGGATCTTGAGAATAGCGCGGAGATCCTGACGCATTTCGGTGAAGTCCCGCAACAGAAGTGCCGATAGAGCCATTGCCTGCACTGAATCGACCGCGTGGGCCGCTCGGTGACAAAGGTAACCGTTGGCCGGCCGTCAATTGCGCCACGGAAGTTGCGCACCGCCCCCACGACCGTGGGATGGCGCTCCGTGGTTACATCCTGATAATTCTTGAATGGCAAAGGGTTGAGTGGCGCAGCGCTTGGAGCCATCGGCCAAAAAAATCAGATTCGTGCCTTGAAGTGACTGGGAGAGAACATGTTCATGGTATTTCGTCACCACGTGTCGGTTGCGGCCTTTACGGCGATGCTGGCCGACATGGTGTTGTGTTTTGTGGCGATTTTGCTGGCGGCGTCC
>JAYUSP010000513.1:0-3196 GCA_043755615.1 Betaproteobacteria bacterium | reverse complement strand
CGTCGGCGTCGACGATGGTCGCGGCGTTGGCGGTGAGGATCTGGTCTTCGGTCGGCGTGCCGGTGACCACCGGTGCCCCTGTGGGTGCATCGTTGACGTTGGCGATCGGGCCGACGGCGGCACTGGTCAGGCTCTCGGCAGTGCCCCTGGCGTCGGTGTAGGACACGACCACGCGGATGTTGGTGCCGACGTCGGCATCACCAAGCGTGTAGGTTGATGCAGTGGCGCTGGCGATATTGACGCCGTTGCGCTGCCACTGGTAGCCAAAAGCGCCCACCCCATCGGCGTCGGCGATGGTGCCGCTGTTCGCCGTCAGCACCTGGTCTTCGGTTGGGGTGCCCGTCACTGCTGGCGCACCCGTGGGCGCATCGTTGACGTTGGCGACGGGGCCGACCGCGCCGCTGGTCAACGCCTCTGCCGTGCCGTTGCCGTCGGTGTAGGAGACAACCACGCGAATGTTCGTGCCGACATCGGCATCACCGAGCGTGTAGGTCGAGGCGGTAGCCGCTCCGATGTTGACGCCGTTGCGCTGCCACTGGTACGAGAACGCACCGAGCCCATCGCCATCGGCAATCGTGACGGTGTTGGCCGTCAGGGTCTGGTCTTCGGTCGGCGTGCCGGTGACGACCGGCGCGCCGGTCGGCGCGTCGTTGACCGCATTGACGGTGATCGTCGCCACCGCCGTGCTGCCGCCCAGCCCGGCGTCGACGTTGGACGTCGAGGCCTGGATGGTGAGGCTGCCGCTGCCGTTGAAATTGGCCGCTGGGGTGAACTTCAGCCCGGCATTGCCCTCGGCGAACGTGATGAACGTGCCGTTCGTGATCTGCGTTGTGCCATCGTTCCGGTACAGCGTGCCATTCGTAATGCCGGTGATCTTGAAGTTCGTCACCTCAGTGCCGTCGGCAACATTGCGCGAGATGACCAGGCCGGTGGTCGACTGGGTGTCTTCGTTGGTGCTGGCGTTGGTCACCGACGGCGTGTCGGCCACGGGGCTCACGACCAGACTGGCTGTGTCGGTGGCCGTCGAAAGGCTCGTCGCGCCGCCCACATTCAGCGTGCTGTATGCGATCTGGACATTGTCGACGTACAGATGGCCATTCGTCGACTGTGAGGTGACGTAGAACCGGATCCTCGTGTTCGAGGCAATGGCAGACGTGATGTCGGCGCTGAAAGTCCCCGAGCCTGTATTGGCCGATGGCGAAAATGTCCCTCCCGCGAGATTCGAGTAGCTGCTTCCGCCGTTGCTCGAAACTTGAACGACGATGCTGTCACCGCTGCCCAGCGAATTGGTGTAATTGAACGAGAGCGTGGCCGATGCCGCGCCGCTTATATTCGCCTCGCGATAGATTGAATCCGCGACGCTATTGGCGCGAATGTCGAGTTGTCCTCCACTGATCTGAATGCGACCGCCACTGGCACCGCCGCCGTTGCTGTCGGTCTCGACCCACGCCGAGCTCCAATTCGCGGTGCCGTTGTTGTTGCTGTAGGAGACACTGCCGAACTGGTCCAAAACCGTGAGGTTCACGACAGAGTTCAACGTGCTGCCGGCGGTGCCGGCGGTCTGATCCCAGGCGTGGAAGGTGATCGCGTTGGCCAGCGTGCCGCTGTAGTTGGCGTTGGGCTGGAAGTAGAGGCGCGTGTTGGCGTCGGCCGCCAACAACCGGGCATTCGCACCACTGACGGCGCCCAATGCGTTCCAGCTACTGCCGTTGTTGGTGGAGTACCACCAAGCGCCGTTGGCGGTGTCGGCGCCGGTGACAGCGATGCCGAGCAATGCGCCGCCATCGACATCGGTCACGTTGTCCACTTGGCCCACGGGCGAAGCAAAGTCCACCAGGCTGGAAACCAGCGTTCCCACCGCCCCGGCCGGTGCACCCGCGTCTTCGTTGATCGCACTGAGTGCCGGGCTCTTGCTGGCGTCGAGCACCGGTGCGTTATTGATCGCCACGACATTCAGCGCAAACTCCGAAGTGTCGGTGAAGGCCGTGAATGCGGCATTGCTCTTGGTCGCGGTGGCGCTGATGAACTCGCCGGTCGCCACCGTCGCGGTGAGGGTGGTGCTGATGGTGGCGTTGCCCGAACCGTCGGTGCCGACGTTGGCGAAGCCGAGATAGCGCTGGCCTTCGCCGTGGCCGCTGCTGTCCTGCGCCGTGTTGGCGAAGAACTCGATGCGGAAGTAGCTGCTGGCGTTGCCGTTCAGCGTTCCACTGACGCTGAGCTGGTTGGAGCCGTTGGTGCGGGCCAGCGTCAGCACCGGGAAGTTCTGCAGGTTGTTTGCACCCCCGTCGCCGTCGCCCGTATCGTTGAGCGTCACCTCGTAGGCGTTCTCGCTGCCGCCGCTCAGGTTGATGCCCAGGTAAGTGGTGCCGCCATTGCCGACAATCGAATTGCCCAGGATGGCATTGCCGGCCCCTGCATCGATGCCAAGCGCCACGCCGGGCAGGCCGCTATAGACGATGAGGTTGCCGTCGTTGGCGCCGATGCCGCCGATGGCGTTGTTGGCCGAGCCGCCGTAGAGAAAGATGCCGGAGGAGCCGTTGCCGAGCGCGCTGCTTCCATCAGCCTGCACGCCGATGAAGTTGCCGCGGATCGTATTGCCGCTGGCGCCCGTTAACACGATGCCCCGCAGGGCGTTGCCGGAGATCAGATTGCGATCGGCGATCGGCGCGCCACCGATGGTGTTGTTTGCGCCCAGCACGTTGATGCCGGAGCCGGTGTTCGCCTCCGCAGCACCGGCGTCCGCGCCGGTGGCCGTCAAGCGGCCAATGTAGTTGCCGGCGATGGTATGGCCATCGGATCCGGCCTGGATCTCGATGCCGTCGCCGCTGAAGTCGCGGATCACCAGGCCGCGAATCGTGCTGCCGTCGGCGCCGGCGGTCAGCACCAAGCCGTCGCCGCTGAACGCGTTGTTGCCGTCGAGGATGATTGCCGGCCGGTTGCCGTTGGCCGCAAAGCTGTCGTCGGTGGTGGCGTCGATCGTCACCGTGTCGGTGATCGTCAACGTCGACATCAGATTGATCGCGTGCACGCCCGTTCCTGCGATGCTGAAGCTGATCGTGTCGGCGCCGAGATTGGCGTTGGCATCGAGGATCGCCTGGCGCAATGACCCCGCACCCGTGTCGTTGGTGTTGCTGACGACGAAGCTGGCAAGCAGGCCGTCCCACTGCGCCAGGGGGTTGGCGGCGGTGAAGACGAC
>JAYUSP010000512.1:0-3196 GCA_043755615.1 Betaproteobacteria bacterium | reverse complement strand
CGGCCGCCTGCAGGAAGACGGGCCAGTCGAAGCCGGGCGCCAGCGCGTGCAGCGCAACCGGCGACATCGGGTTGTGCAGCCGGGCCGGATGGCGGTTGGCCACCGCATCCCAGTGCAGCTCGGCAATCCGCCGCTCGATCGCCAGCACGCGCTGCGCCGCCTGCCCGGGACGGCTTTCGCCGCAAAGCGCCGCCAGCGTGCCCAGATAAGCGGCGTAGGCGGCGCACGCAGCGGCCATGCGGGCATCGTCGGTCTCGAGGTAGTAGTCGCGATCGGGCAACCCGAGCCCGCCCTGCCAGGTGAGCGCCCGGTTGATCGTCGGCTGCGCAAAGTCGGGCCTGACCCAGAGCCGCACGGGGGTGTCGAGGCGGCCCTGCATGCGGCCTTGCCAGTGCGCCAACTGCGCAGCGGTCGCTATCGCGTCGATCTCGTCGAGCAACGGGGCGATGGGCGCCAGCCCGGCGGCGTCGATCGCATCGGTGTCGAGGTAGGCGGCGTAGAACGCGGCAAGCCTGGCCTCGTCGCTGCCCGCCGGCTGGGGCTGGCGGGTCAGGCCGTCGACGATGGCGCGCAGGCGCCCGTCGGACAGGTCGCTCAACTGCATGAAGTTGCCGTAGCGTGCCTTGTCGGCCGGTATCTCGGTGGCGTCGAGCCAGCGCCCGTTGACGGCGCGAAACAAGTCGTCCTGGACGCGAACGCCGGGGTCGAAGCCCGGCAGGTCGAGCCCGGCACCGTGTGCGGCGCCGAAGCAGCGACAGACGAGTCGGGTCGGATCGTCGAGTTTCTTCATCTCATGTCGCCTGGTGGAGGGTCGTGGTTGGCGGGGTGGTGCGGTCGCTGGCGGCATGGCGCGCTGGCAAAGCTCGAGCAAAGCTCAAGCCTGGATCAGCCCCCAGCGCAGCGCAACCAGTGTCAGTTCCGACTGATTGTTTGCGTCGAGCTTTTGCTTGACGTGGTACAGGTGCGTGCCCACGGTGCTGGGCGACAGGCTCAGTGTCTCGGCGATCTGCGCCACGCTCTGGCCGCGCGCCAGCTGGATGAAAACCGAGAACTCCCGCTCGCTGAGCATGTCGGCCGGGCTGCTGGCACCGTCCAGATGCGCCAGCGCCAGCGCCTGTGCGGTCTGCGCATCCACATAGCGCTCGCCGCGGGCCACCGCGTTGACCGCGGCAATCAGCGCGTCGGGCGCGCTGCGCTTGGCAAGGTAGCCGAGCGCGCCCGCGCGCAGCACGCGCCGCGGATGCACCGTGTCCTCGTGCGCCGACAGCACCAGCAAGCGCGCCTTCGGGTCCTGCGCCAGCAGGCGGCGCAGCGCCTCGAAGCCGCCCAGCCCGGGCATCGACAGGTCCATCACGACCACGTCGGGCCGGATGCGCGGATAGTCGAGGCACGCTTGCTCGCCGCTCTCGGCCTCGGCGACGACCTCGATCTTCGCGTCGGCGAGCAGCATCCGAAACCCCATTCGCACCAGCGCATGGTCGTCGACCAGCATCACGCGGATCATGCTGGCGCCGTCCCGGAGGGAGCGACCAGCGGCAGCCGTGCCTGCAACTGCACCCCGCCCGGCACGGCCGCTTCGACGCGAAGTTCACCCCCGAGCGCTTCGACTCTTTCGGTGAGCCAGCGCAGGCCGTAGTGCCCCCTGCGCTGCGACCAGTCGGGCGCCAGACCCCGGCCGTTGTCACGCAATGTCAGCGTCAGCGCACCGTCCGCAGCAGCCACCGACAGGCTGACGAGGCGCGCCTGGCCGTGGCGCAACGCATTGCTGATGCCCTCCTGGGCAACCCGATAGAGCGTCAACGCGGCGTCGCTCGAGAGTGCCGCGTCGCCGAGGTCGACGCGCAGTTCGATCTGCACATCGGGCTGGCTGCGCCGGGTCCGTTCGGCCAGGTCGTCGAGCGCCTCGCCGAGGCCGAAGTTGTCGAGCAACAGCGGTGTCAGGCGCGGAATGATGCCGTGCATCGCGTCGTAAAGCCGCGACGCTTCGTCTGCAATCACCCGGGCTGCGGCTTCGACGCTGGCATCGATCGGGTGCATGCGTTGCGCGATCGACAACGCCATGCTGCGCATCGCGGTCACCGACTGGCCGAGTTCGTCGTGCAGCTCGCGCGCGATGAAATGGCGTTCGCGCTCGATGTGCTGGTCGATCCCGCGCGTCAACTCGCGGCTGTCCGAGAGCTGCAGCTCGGCGCGGACCGCCCTGCGTTCGGTTTCGATGTGGCTTTGCAGCTCGCCGACCATCCGGTTGAAGGCGACACCGATCGCCGCCGCCTCGTTGCCGGCCAGCCGCGGCAGCCTGGCGTCGAAGCGGCCGGCCTGCAACTCGTTCAGCGCGGCCACGATCTGGCCGAACGGCCGCACGGTGCGTCCGACCAATCCGAACACCAGCGCATTGAGCAACAACAGCAGCAGCAGCCCGCCGCCGGCCAGGGTCGTCACTTCGTCCCAGGCGTCTAAAACGGCACGCGACGGGTTCGACACGACAAGCAGTTTGCCGCCAGGGAATTCGATCGCGCGCACGGAGGGCGCCGGCCCAACGAGCCAGCCGAACCACGGCGGTGCATCCTGGCCGGCCTTGTACTGCGAAGGTGGCGAGCGGTACAGCGCCTTGCCCTGCAGGTCGAAGAGGGCGATGTCGTTCGAGCGGACACGGCCGATGCCTTGCAGGAAGCCGAGCATCTCGGTTGCAGCCCGCGGGCGATCGCGCAGCACCGCACGTTCCAGCATCTGCGCGGCAACCCGGTTGGCGGCAATCACTTCTTCGTGAACCGACTCGCGCAAGCTGCGCAACTCCAACCAGATCACCGCGACGACGAACAGCAAGGTGAGCGCTCCGACGATGAAGTTGATCTTCAGTCTGAGTGTCATGCGACGCGGATGGTAGCGGTCGCGAATCGTGCCACCGAGCCTTGCGCCGCCGAGCCGCCGATTCATGAAAATCATGAGGCTCGAATCATGACCCCGGGCCTGTTCGCACCGCATCGGCGGTGTGAACATGGTCGCAGGACGCAGCGTCCTCGCGTGCATCGACCGGTGCCAGCGTCAACCCCCAGGAGAACTTCTCATGCAATGGCAAACCCCCGCCGCGACCGACCTGCGCTTCGGTTTCGAGATCACGCTCTACGTCGCCAGCCGCTGATTCGACGTAATTTCGACGCAATTGAAAAACAAACGCCCCACGGGGCGTTTGTCGTTC